>RPPU01000175.1 GCA_003819975.1 Desulfobacteraceae bacterium | reverse complement strand
CGCCGCCTCGATACTGGCATGTCCGCTCATCATAATGACGGGCAACTGGGGGAAACGCGCATGCAGGCGCTTTAAAAGCTGCATGCCGTCGATCCCGGGCAGCCAAACGTCCAACAACACCAGCGCGGGTTGCATGGAATCGAGATTCTGCCAGAACGTCTCCGCGTCGGGGAATACAAGGGTCGGATAGCCCTCATCCTGTAGGATGTTCGCTACCGTGGAACAGATGGTGGGTTCATCGTCTACAATACAAAGAGGATTCATAGGAGATCAGTTCTAATGTTCATCCAATTTAACATTGCCATAGCGTAAGATAATGGGAACCTTTTGTCAAGAACGGCCGGTCAGATGATGACTTCGCCGACCTCTGCGGTAAAACCGACTTTTCAGACCCCCGCAATCTCCCCCGGCAGAACCGGCGGCACCGGGCAATCGAAGTGATGGGCAATGGCCCGCAGCAATTCCGCTTCCGCGAGTGTGATCCGGTTGTCGGAACCAATGCAAACCAGGCCGGCCTGAAAAATCGCTTTTTTGATTGGGAAGGAGGCTTCGCTCAGCCGGTGGATGGCCCGTTCCAAACACGGCAGATCGCATTTCTCCTTGGCAAAAACGGAGAAAGTCTGCTTGGCGCCCAGCACTTGCAAGGCCTTTTGAAACGCTTCCTGTACGACCGCGGTCTCTTTATGGCCCTGCCAGGCCAGAATGGAAAGCAGTTCAAAACATTCCATCTTAACCTGCTCCAGAGCATGATAACGGGTCTTTTTCGGCTGGGCCAGCTTAAAAAACACATCCAAACGGCCGGTCAATAAACTCTGAATCACATACTCAAAAAGCTCGACCCGTTTGTCAGCGGCAATAAGGCGCTGCAGGTGTTTGCGAAACTCCCGGTACTGAAACGCGGACATGGTTTTTAGAGCAGGCAAAGCCATATCCAACAGAGCCAACTGGTGTGGTTTCCCCAATGTTGCCGTCAAAGGAAAGAGCATCCGGATCTCATCTAAAAAGCCCGGATCAGCCGCTCTCTGCAACCCTTGGAATTGCAGACGGCGAACCGATTCCTCTTTGCTGAACAGCAGACAACAAACCAAGGCGCCGGCGCCCAGAGGCTCATGGACCGCTTCTTGAATCGGCAGCGCCAAGTTCTCAATCAGCCGCCGCGCATAAACCGCTTGACCCGGCTGAGGCGCTCCGACCCGATCGATAAACAGCCCGGGTTTAAGCGGCACGAAGCCGGCCGGCTCGCCCGCAAAAGAGGCTGTGCCCATCCGGGCTTCGATTCCCGGTATGGTTTTATCCGATCCGATTAATTCCCGATAATCCATTTGGATACGCTGGATACGCTCTTCAATGGGAGGATGGGTGGAAAACAAACGTATAAAAGAGGAGGACAAAGCATTGACGAAAAAAAAGTGACTGGCTTCCTCGGCATGGGGATTCAGAATCCGGGAGCCCGCAACGAGTCGATTTATTTTTTTTAAAGCTTCGGCCAGACCGGAAGGATTACGGGTGAATTGAACCGCAGCCGCATCGGCCAAAAATTCGCGCTGCCTGGAGATCGCGCTCTTGATCAGTTTCCCGAAAAAAACACCGATATAACCCACGATCATAAGGATCAAGGCTGCCAATAAAATGGGCAAACCGCCGCCCCCTTTGCGGCTCCTGACGCGCGAACGACCGGAGCCGGAACCCATTCCGCGCAACATCACCCGGCCGATAATGGCGATAATCAGGATCCCATTGATCATCCCCATCAGACGCAAATTCAGACGCATATCGCCGTTCAGGATATGGCTGAACTCGTGGGCAATGACGCCTTGGAGTTCGTCGCGGGAAAGTTCCTGTAAACAGCCCCGGGTCACGGCCACCACCGCGTCGTCCGGCTTAAGACCGGCCGCAAAAGCATTGATACCGGGTTCGTCTTCGAGAATAAAGATCTGAGGAACCGGCACGCCGGAGGCCAAGGCCATTTCCTCGACCACATTGAGGAGCCGACGATGATCAGGATCATTCGTAAGCGGCGCAACCGGAACGCCGCCCAGCATTTCAGCGACTTTGGCTCCACCCTTGGACAAAGCCATTATTTTATAAAATGTACCCAGCAAGACCACGGCTACCACACCGGTCGCGGCTTTATAAAAAAGCCCGGGCTGCCACCAACCCCGCCATTCTTTGCTGTAATACATCCAGCCGTAAAGCACGGCCCCGTAAACGCCGCTGATAATAAAAAATACGGCGAGGATAAACAGAAAAACCAGCCACACGGTTTTACGTCTGGCCGCGGCCTGGTTTTGAAAAAAATCCATAGTGCTGCGCAACGGGGGCATGGTTCAACCTAGACTATGCATTGAACGAATCATATTTTCGATCCCATGTTTTTTGGGATCGAAAATATATTTAAAAGGAAACCTTGACGGCCTGTCTTTCTTCAGGCGCGCTGACTTCAAAAAGTACGGCTTCGTTAAAACCGAAGGAACCCGCGATGATCATATTCGGAAATTTTTCGCGGCTGATATTATAACCCATGACCGCATCGTTGTAGGCTTGGCGGGCAAAGGCAATCTTATTTTCCGTGGAGGAAAGCTCTTCCATGAGTTGCGCCATGGTTTGGTTGGCTTTTAAATCAGGGTAACTCTCGGCCAAAGCGAAAAACCGGCCCAGAGCGCCGGTGAGGGCGGTTTCCGCGCCGATCAAACCCTGCATAGCAGCCGCATCCCCCGGGTTGCTTGCCGCTCTCTGACCGGCTTGGCTGGCCTGGTTCCGGGCCTTAATGACCGCTTCCAAAGTTTCCCGTTCGTGCTTGAGATAACCCTTGGCGGTTTCCACCAAATTGGGAATCAAATCATAGCGCCGCTTCAGTTGCACATCGATCTGACTATAGGCGTTTTTGTAACGATTCCGTAATGTAACCAAATTATTATAGATGACGATGCATATCAGAATAAGAATCCCGACAATTCCAAGAAAAATGAACAACGTTATCATTTTTTCCCCTCCTTATTAAGTTTGACCTTTCTTATTTTTACTGGGAATTTAGATTTCACTTGACACCAATACCCTATTTTTATTATTAAAAATAGTGGTTTGTAGGACTGGCATTTTTAGCCTCGCCAAATATAATCTCTTTTTTAAAATTATTCAAAAAGAGATTTCCAATATGAGCGGTTTTTGATCTTTCTCTTTTCAGGTTTGATAAGTTGATTTTTCATTATTAAAATTCCACATGATATCCGAGGCTGAATGACGCCAAAACGTTTTCCCGTATCAAATGTTTTTGAACAGGATGAGGGCAAGGGGTATTTTTTATCCTAATTTATATTTTAAACAAGGAGGGAAAGAGTATGAAAATGTGGACACGGGATGAAATTCAGGAAATTATCAATAAAATGGGCGAAAAAGCTTCCGCGGACGGCTCTTATATGACGAGATGCCTGACGGATCTTGGCGGAGCGATTAAAGAAGTTGCCGGAAGTGAGATTCCCAAAGGGACGATCGTTTCCCTCAAAGAAGACGGCATTCTTGTAAAAAAACCGAACGAACCCGAAATGATTTTTGATATGCCCGGCTTGGTGGGCGAAAACGGCGAATTGTCGGACGGTCATCTGGAAGCGGTTGCCGGAGGTAAAAAAGGGAATAGTTTCTCAGTCGGTGTTGAATGTGGGCCGGATGGCTGGACTGGTAAGGGCAGTTATACTCATAGCTGGTAACTTTTCGATATTTTTTAACACCCTAAGGCCTGCTTGAAATGATTTATTGTCTTCTCTTGCCCTTTCAAGTAGGCCTCAATCATCTCATTTGTTATGCCATTAAAACTCATATCCTTAAATCCAACCAATCTGAATGCCTATGCTTTAATGACCTATCCCCGATATCGCCTCTTTCTAAGGTCGGCCGCGGATAAAACCGATCCTACGATTCTGGCGATCGGCGCGCAAAATTCGTCTGAAGAGCCCATCGGGTTGGTTTTAGCGAAAACAACGGGAAACGATATCGTTCAGTTGCTCTCTCTTTTTACGGCCAAAAATCACCGCAAGCAAGGCATCGCCAAAATTCTTCTCCAACACCTTGAAACGGAATTGACAGACCTCCAATGCAAGAGGATTTTTACTGTTTATGAGAGAGAGGCGGATTATTCCGAACCGGTTGAAAAACTTCTTGATTTTTTTCATTATGAGCCTTATCGCGTACGATCTCTGATCGGCCGGGCCGATCGGGAAGCCATTATCAAAGCTCCCTGGCTTGAAAATGAGATATCGCTGAATGGTTTCGAATTGGGACTGTGGAAAGATGTTTCCGATTTTGAAAAACAAGCCATCAAAGACAGTCAAAGCAAAAACGCATGGTACCCGGAAATCCTCACTCCTTTTCAGGAAGAACACAGCATTGATCCCATCAGCAGCTTGGTTCTGCGGCAAAATGGCCAAAAAGATATTGTCGGTTGGTTTATCAATCACCGTGTCATGAGGGATGCCATTCGGTTTACCGCCATGTTCGTCCGCAAAGAGTTTCAAAGATCGGGTTTGGGGCTGCCTATGTTGGCTGAATCCATTCAACGCTTGTTGCATCATCAAGATCCCCATTTGAAAATCGGAATTTTTATGATTCAAAATACCAATAAAATGATGATGAATTTCGCCCGCAAACGATTGGCCCCCTATTTGTCGGAGTTGCATGAATCCGTGGAAAGATCAAAACTCTTGTAACGTTAACCTAAAGGGGAACCTGTTTCATGGTTAGTGAAAATATCAAAAACCTGCTGATCAAAATTCAAAAGAACCCATCTGTTTTAAAGGAATTGAATGACGCATTGCTGAAGATTTATGCCCTGTCTGAAACGCCATTGACTTTGGAAGAAAAAAAGGAATTGATCACCGTCATTGGATTCGCGATAACAGGTTATCGGGAAAAAGAGCATCCTGCCGGCGGTACCGGATCATACTCGGTCACCTTTTAACGATCTTTCACTGCCGTATCCGATCTCATCGTTAAAACGAGATAAATGGAAATATGAAACGAATATTACTGATTCCGTCAATCAATATAGCAAACGGCAAAATAGTTCCATATTTGCCGTTGGGATTGTTATCCCTGCAATCTGCGACTTTGAATTATAAAATGGTCGATATATTTATTTTTCATGATGATTTGCTGAATAAGCGTTGTATCGATTCGGATGATTTGATCGAAAACATAATCCATAAAATCGATTTCAAAACCTATGACACCATAGGTTTATCGGCCGTGTGTAATTCATTCCACCATACACTCTATTTGTCGAAAAGAATAAAAGAAATTGATGATGAAATAGGCATTTGGCTCGGCGGTCCTCATGTTTTTCCGATTGCGGAGGACATTCTGAAGAATTTCGAACAAATCGACGCGGTTTTTATCGGTGAAGCGGAACAATCGTTCCTCGAAGCGGTGAACCGCCGTGCAACGGGCCTGTATGATTTAACGAATATTCCGGGCGTTCTCATAAGAAATTCGCGGCCTTCAAAACGGGATTTGATTGCAGACTTGGATGACTTGCCTTACTTGCATGAAAACGATGCTTTTTATAATATTTTTAATTCTCTGTATAAAAATAATTTCACAAAAAGCATACCGATTGACGCCTCGAGGGGATGTTTTGGGAGATGCAAATACTGTTCTACAAGATTATTTTGGGACAATATCATCCGCCGCAAGTCCAATGCCAGATTATTGTCGGAAATGAACCATTATCACGAAAAAACGAATTTATCTTTGTTTGAATTCGTCGGCGATAATTTTTCCAGTCCCAGAAGACTTTTTATCGATTTTTGCCGGCACATGATAAATACAAATCACAGCTTCAAATGGGGTTGCAGCATCAGAATCAGCGATATTAAAATCGACGACTTGAAAATATTGCATGAAGCCGGTTGTAAGGGTGTTTTTATAGGTCTTGAAAGCGCATCTCAGATCACTTTGAATAAATTGAATAAAAATATCAATCTAAAACAGGGCCTGAAAATTATTGAAGAAGCGCTTAAAATGGATTTCGAAATAGTGACATCTTTCATTGTCGGTTTTCCATGGGAAAGCGATGAGGATATAAACAACACTTTTAAATTACATTGCTCTTTATTGGAAATGGGCGTAAAAACAAGCCAAATCCATGCATTAGGCCCGTTACCCGGCACTGAATTATTGAAGCATCATTCTGTCCATTATGATCGCGATGTCTCCGATGTTTCCTTGGATGACATACATTTGAACGATTATTCGAAATTCATCATCAAGCGTTATCCGGAATTGTTCGTTCATTTGGGACACTACGACTCTCCGAATTTGGACAGGAGCAACGTGGCATCAATCGTCGCGACATCTTTTCAACTGAATTACATTTACGAAATCGCCCGATTATAAGGGCGGCTCGGAAGACTGGATTAGCTCCAGTCGGTTGTTGCGAACGACGCAAATGTATACTGATTTCCCCGTCACCTCTCCTTCTAAATTGAAATTATGCAGCCCGGTAGCTCCGGACCAATTTTTTAAACGTCTTAATTCTTCGGCGACTTTCTCTGGAACGGTTGTTCCGGCCCGGATCATGGCTTCAGCCAGCACGTGAAGCGTATCATAACCCAAGGCTGCTTCGCTGTCGGGAGCATAGCCGTATTTTTTTTCATAACTTTCATTGAATTTCTTTACTTCCGGCCGCGGATCGTTGGGATGAAAATAAGTCGCCACAATGGTTCCCTCGGTCGCGACGTCCCGGCGGCCCAATAAATCGCGCGTAGCCAAACCCGGGCCGCAGATAAAGGTCGTTTTCATTCCCAGCTTTCGAGCCTCGGATATGATCTCGATGCCTTCCTTCGAAAGACACGCGATGAATATTCCGTCAAAAGAAAAATTCGATTTCCAGAATTTCAGATCATTGGCAAAATACCGCGCATGGCTGGAAGGGTCGAAAGATCGACTGTCCACAATGCTGATTTCAAAATCCTGGGCGCATTTTTCAAATGCTTGAGCCAGGCTGTAACCATATGCATCTTTCACGTAATAAACGACAAAACGATTCAACTTTTTGCTTTTAAGATATTGCATGATCTCCCGCATCGATTTTTCATCCGAAACGGCGTTTTGAAAAACAAGATGAAAGCTCTGCCAGGGAAATTCAGGGCTGCGGGAATGCGGCGACATCATGAGCAATCCGTAATATTCGTATATAATGGCTGTTTGAAGAGAAATATAGGAATTGTAATGACCGATGACCGCCGTCATATCCGGATTGCTTGAAAATTCTTGAGCGATGATTCTCCCTTTATCGACCATGCCTTCGTCGTCTTTATGGATAATTTCAATCTTTCGTCCCAGCACTTTATTGAACCCGTTTAATTCTTCCAGGGCCAATTCAATGCCTTGCCGATAAGAGTCGATGGCGGGCTTTAACTTCAAGGGTGAAACGACGCCGATGACGATATTGCCCTTGTTTTTGGCGGCTTTTCTGGCCCTGGCTTCCCGTTCATCCATGCCTTTGCCGCAATGGCTCAATAAAAAAACCGCCGCGAAAACCGCCAGCGCCGCATAACTGGCCAATGACACGTTGCGTTTATGGAAAAAAAATGAGTGTTTCATGATTTCTTTTATCCTTGCCTTTTCTCTTCTTACAGAATCTGTCTTTCCGCCATTTCCTTGAAAACCCCCGGCTTTTGAACCAATTCCCGATAGGTCCCGGCCTGGACGATTTCTCCTGCATCGAGAACATAAATCCGGTCGGCGTTGATAATGGTGCTTAAGCGATGGGCGATGACCAAACGGGTCACTTTTAAACGCTCCAGGCTGCGGCTGACGATGTCCTGCGTACGATTATCCAAAGCACTAGTTGCCTCGTCAAAAAACAGAATGCGCGGCTTATGAACGATCGCCCGGGCGATCAATATTCTCTGTTTCTGACCTTCCGATAAAGTGCTGCATCCCAATCCGATCACTGTATTCATTTCCATGGGCATCAACCGGATATCCTCGTCGAGTCCGACCATTTTCGCCGCTTCCCATGCTTCCGCGGTGGAACACCTTAAGGTGCCGACAATGTTGCGATAAATATCGCCAGGGAGCAGTTGGCTGTTTTGCAAAACCGTCCCGATCTGACGGCGGACTTCCCGAATATCGAGAATGTCCAAATCCTTTTTATCGTAATAGAGGGTTCCGGAAGTCAGG
>RPPU01000174.1 GCA_003819975.1 Desulfobacteraceae bacterium | reverse complement strand
CCTTCGTTGACAACACCGATCAAACCCTGTTTGATCAGATCCAAATATTCCGGCTTGACCTGCAATTGACCCTTGGGAACGGCTTGAAATTGAAATATAACTTCTTGATTATCCGTGATTTGCTTAATGATGCCGGGTTGGTATAAAATACCGCCGTTAAAAATCGCACTGATAAGATTGGCGGCTTGGATGGGCGTAACCAATACAAAACCCTGGCCGATAGACATGTTGATGGTATCGCCGGGCTGCCAGGGTGCCCCTTTGGCTCTTAATCTCCATTGGTTGGTCGGAATGAGCCCCTCTTTTTCAAAACCCAATTCAAACCCGGTCTTCTTGCCGAACCCGCACATATTGGCATATTGAGCGATCAAATCCACTCCCAAACGCCGGCCCAAACGGTAAAAATAAACGTCGCAGGATTCGATAATAGCACGTTGCAGCCCGACGCGGCCGTGACCGCCCCTACTCCACATCCAGCATTTGAACTGATGATTCCCAAGCGTATAAACTCCATTGCAAACGACTTCTTCTTTTGGGTCTAAAAGCCCCTCCTGCAAACCGGCTAAAGCGACCACGATTTTAAAAATAGAACCGGGCGGGTATACGCCCGCAATAGCCCGGTTTTGCAAAGGGTGATTCGGGTCTAAAAGAATTTTCGGCAATTCTTCGTTTTCAATGCCGCCGATAAAAAGATTCGGATCAAAAGCCGGACTGCTCGCCAAGGCCAAAATCTCACCCGTATTGGGGTCCATGGCCACGATGGCGCCCTTTTTGTCTTTCAAGCACTCTTCCGCCAGAATTTGCAGCTTACGATCGATGGTGAGGGTGATATTCTTGCCCGGTAAAGGGGTCCGGCGGTCGATGATTTTTAATCGGCGGCCGGCGGCATCCACTTCGATCTGCTCTTCGCCTCGTAAGCCGCTAAGGACTTCCTGCCATTTGCCTTCCACGCCGTATTTACCGATCAAATCCCCGCGTTTATTGGCCGGATACTGCCCTTTGGCCAATTCGCTCTCGCCGATTTCACCCATATGGCCGATCACATGGGCGGCCATTTTTTCAAAAAGATAAAACCGCTGCGGGTTCACGCGGATCATGACGCCCGGCAGGTTGAAAAGGTTGGTTTCCACGACAGCCAATTCTTCACGCGAAATATTCTTCTTGATCAGAACGGGCCGAAAGGGATATTTTTTAATCTGGTCCTCGATTTTCTTTTTAACGGCCGGCCGGTCCAAATAGAGCATCCGTTCCAGGGTCACCAACAATTGTTCACGGTCCTGAATTTCCTCGGGTGTAATGAATACATTGTAGGAGGGTCGGTTATCGACCAGCAGTTCCCCGTGCCGGTCGAAGATCAATCCGCGGAAAGGCGGGATATCCTGCAGATGAATGCGGTTTCTCTCCGATTGCATGCGATAGAGGTTCCCGCGCACAACCTGCAAAAACCATAATCGCAGCACGATGACCAGGAAAGCCGCCAGGATCAAACAAGTCACCACGGTGAGGTGTTTGTTTAAGGCTTCGATCGAAATCGGATCGGAACTGGAGATCCGCATGTATTTTTTCCTTCCGCCTAATCAAAAAACATTTTCGACATCTTTCAAGAAAAAACGGCAACCCGCCTTAAGTAGATAAAAAAGCACCGGAGCCAAAAGCCCTGAAAACATCGCCGAGGTGACCATAGCCAAAAGCCAGATGATGGAAACAGGAGTGCCCAGGGAAAATGAAATCAGTAAAAGCATTTGAAAAAAATCTTTAATAAAGACCACTAAAAAAGTCAAAATCGACAACCCGACCAGCGCGCGACAGTCGAACAAACTCGAACCGAGCACAATGAGCAAAAAACTGGCCAGATAAAGAAAAGTCAAAAGCCCCAACGGCCCGGTTGAGAAAGTATCCACCAGCAATCCCAACGAAAAAGCAAATAGTCCGGCGCCCGGCAGGCTGTAGTAAGTCACCAGAAAAGCCAAAATAATGATCACGATCTCCAGGTCAAAGAAGCGCATGGTTTCCCAGCGTGTAATATTACCTTTGAAGAGCGCAAACAAAAGCGCGATCATCCAGATGACGCCGTAAAGGACCAACCCTTTGCTTATTATTGGCTTAATAGGGGGTCCTCCTTCAAAACGATCAAAAGTTCTTCCAATTTTGAAAAATTCACGACCGGCTGCACTTTGATCTCCTTGAACAAGGCCCCGGGCACGTCCAATACTTCGGTTACGACTCCCACCGGCAGCCCTTTGGGATAAATCCGTTCCAAGCCGGAAGTGACGATAAAATCACCTGCGACCACATCGCCGGTCCGGGCAAAATAGTCCAGCCTGCAGACCGTATCCGTCAAACCCTTGATAATCCCGTTTTCCCGGGAACGCTCAATCAGGCAATCGACCGCGCTGTTTTGATCGATGACCAGAAGCACTTTGGAATAATTCGGAGAGACCGCAACCAGCCGACCGACCACACCCTCGGCGTTGACCACCGGCATGTTGACTTTAAGGCCGTCATTTTTACCTTTATCGATCAATACCGCTTTGAACAAACGATCCGGGTCGCGACCAATCACCTGGGCCACAACCTTGGGCCACTCATTGGAGATTTTGAAAGCGAAAAGATCCTGCAGACGACGGCTGGTTCCCAGCAATTCGCGGTAGCGATTGTTTTCCATTTTCAGGGCATTATTTTGCCGATTCAGCCGCAGGTTCTCATCATGGACTCTGACCAGATTGAAATAACTGAGCCAAACCCCTTCCACGGCCCGGACCGCTTGCTGAATCGTCTTTTGGAGCGGAGCTAAAAGTTCGAGCACAATCTGTTCGGCGGGTTTCCAGGCTTTTTCACCGCCGATATTGGCGGTAAGGAAAAAGATCGCGACCAGGCAAAGAATGACCCAAACCCCTATTTTTTTGACCTGATCTATATTAAGCAAGACTCCGTTTTGCTCCTGACAGAATTAAAAGCCACTCCGGGAAAAACGTATTTATCTGTTTGCCAATTCCCGAAAATCGGAAAAATTATCCAACACCTTCCCGCAGCCTAAAACGACCGCGGACAAAGGGTCTTCCGTGATAATAATGGGGAGCTTGGTCTCTTCCCTTAAGAGCATGTCCAAATTTTTGAGCAAAGATCCGCCGCCGGTCAATACAATCCCGCGGTCGACAATATCGGCGGCCAACTCGGGCGGGGTCTGCTCAAGGGCAATGCGCACCGTTTCCACGATCGTTTCCACTTGCTCTGAAATGGATTTGCGGACCTCATCGGAATCAATGGTTAAAATTTTGGGAATACCGGTGACTAAATCCCGGCCCTTCACTTCAATGGTTTCGATTTTGTCGCCCGGATAGGCATTCCCGATCGTCGTTTTAATGATCTCCGCCGTGCTATGGCCGATCAGCAGATTGTATTTACGTTTAATATACTGCAAAATAGCTTCATCCATTTTATCACCGGCCACCCGGACCGATTTGCAATAAACAATGCCGCTCAAGGAAATAACCGCCACTTCGGTTGTACCCCCGCCGATATCGACAATCATATTGGCGGTCGGTTCCGTGATCGGCAACCCGGCCCCTATAGCCGCAGCCATGGGTTCATTGATAATATAAACCTCTCTGGCGCCCGCGGATTCGGCCGACTCCCGGACCGCGCGTCGTTCAACCTGCGTAATACCGGAAGGAACCGCAATGACGATACGGGGCCGAACCAGTTTTTTACGATTATGAACTCGGTTAATAAAATATTTCAGCATACTTTCCGTAATATCGAAATCGGCGATAACCCCGTCTTTCATGGGCCGGATCGCGACAATATTGCCGGGAGTGCGGCCTAACATCATTTTGGCTTCCGTGCCTACAGCCAAAATCTTATTTCCGCCGCGAGCATCTTTGCGAACAGCAACCACTGAAGGTTCACGCAGGACAATGCCTTTGCCTCGGACATAAACAAGGGTATTTGCCGTACCTAAATCAATAGCGAGATCATTGGAAAAGAGACCCAACACAGGATCCAAAAACATTCTAAAACTCCTTTCAGCTTATGTATTTATTAAATTTATCCATATCAACAGTTAAAATGACACGATTTATCTTAATAGGATCGACATAATTCGCGACTCCCAAGTACGTGATCATGACCCGATTCATTGTGACATATTATTCGTATTATATACAACATATAGTTGCCTATTGCACAATGCGGCGCTTTTTTGAACCTAAATAAATCCTGCAAAACCTGTTTTTTAAAGCCCTCGGGAAATAACACACCCGGTTTGATTTATAAACTTGACAAGGGTAATGTCTTTTGATTAAAAGAAAGTTTATTTTTAACTCAAATTACGGATATAAAACAATATGAAAAGAACGTTTCAACCCAGCAATCTCAAAAGAGCACGAACACACGGTTTCAGGGCCAGAATGAGCACCAAAGGTGGTATTGAAGTCTTAAAAAGACGCAGAGCCAAAGGGCGTAAAAGATTGACCGTTTAATCACTCCGATGTTTGCTAAAAACCTGAAATAATATGGTTTTATTTTCTTTCTCAAAAAATGAGAGGTTATTGAATCGGAGCGATTTTGTCAATCTAAATCAATTAGGCAAAAGATATTATACCACCCATTTTACATTCATTTTAAGGGGAAATGGCCTAGGCATCACCAGATTGGGAATCACCGCCAGCAAAAGAATCGGGAACGCGGTCATCCGTAATAAGGTCAAACGGCTTTTACGGGAATTTTACCGAACCCATAAGGCCTCTTTTCCGCAAGGTTACGATATCGTCCTATCCGCTAAAGAGGGTGCTGGAGGTCTGGATTTCAAAAAGGTTAAAGAAGAACTCGGTGCATTTTTATCGGATAAAACGTTCTCTTGATTATCTTAGATATTTTCCGATTCTTTTGATCGTGATCTATCAAAAGACAATTCGCCCTTTTCTTCCCTCTGCCTGCCGTTTTTACCCCTCGTGTTCCGTTTATGCCCGCCAAGCGTTCACGAAATACGGCCTGTTTAAAGGTACGTTTTTGACGTGCCTGCGATTGGCCAAGTGCCACCCTTGGCATCCGGGAGGATTGGATCCTCTCAAATAGTACGGACCGCATTAAAAACGATCCGTCCTAAAATCCTGTTCAAGGATTTTTAATTTTTTTCGCCCGGGTTTTTATATGGAAAATAAAAATGTTATTATCGCCTTTGTCCTATCCACTGTGATTATTTTTGTTTGGTTCTACTGGCTCATGCCGCTCCAAAAACCGGCTCCCCAACCGGAAAACAAAACTGAGGCGATTGAAAAAAAAATTTCTTCACCCGTTTCCGGCGTCACGCCAAATCCAAGCTCAACGGCCGGGCCTATCCAACCGACACCGGTTCAATCTGCGACTGCTCAAGCTAAAACCAAAGAAATCACCATCGAAACCCCGCTCTACAAAGCGGTCTTGTCCAATGCCGGCCCCGCTATCCGCAGTTTTCAACTCAAAAAATACCGTCAAACCATGGATGCCCAATCGCCCCTGGTGGAGTTGATCGAATTTAAAAACGAACAAGAGCAACCCCTGGTCATTGCTTTTATTCCCGCGACCGCCACCACTCCGGTCAGAGCTGTTTATGAATTGGATGCCCCGGAAAACATCATTCAACTGGAACCGGGGCAAGCCCCCCGCACTTTGAATTTTCGGAGCACGGATGCGAACGGCCTGACCGTTGAACAGGCCTTCACCTTCTACCCGGACAAATACCCCATTGACGTCCATGTAAACGTACGAAACGCCGGACCCATGCCGATCAGCGGTGTCCTGGAAGCAACCCTATCCAATCGACTTCCCAAGGCGCAATCCGGCTACACCCCTTTCACCGGCACGGCCTACCTGGCCAACGGCAAGCTCGAGCAAGTCGAAGTCAAAAAACTGACCAAGGCCGAGCAATCTTTTTCCGGCAAAATCGGCTGGCTGGCTTATGAAAACGGATATTTTATCAATGCGCTGATCCCCGCCGAGCAAACCGAAGCCCATTATCGCGGAAAATTACTGGACACGGATATTCTCCAGGCCTCATACACCGGTTCAAAAATAACAATCGCCAACAACGCCGACGCCGGCCAGGATTTTATTCTTTATCTGGGACCCCGAGCCCTTGATATTTTGAAATCCTTGGATAAAAAACTGGAACTCGCCGTCGATTTCGGCTGGTTCGACATCATTGCCAAGCCGTGCTGGTATTTCCTGCGCTTCATCCATAAATATATCCCCAATTACGGCCTGGCCATCATTATCCTGACCGTTTTGATCAAAATCCTTTTCTGGCCCCTGACTTTCAAAAGCTATAAATCCATGAAAGAGATGCAAAAGCTGCAGCCGCATCTGACCAAATTACGCGAGAAATTCAAAGACAACCGCGAGCAGATGAACAAGGAGATGATGAATCTCTACCGCACTTACAAGATCAATCCCCTGGGCGGGTGTCTGCCCATGGTCATTCAGTTGCCGGTTTTTGTGGCCCTTTACAACCTATTGCAGAATTCCATCGAATTGCGTCATGCGCCTTTTATGCTCTGGATTCAAGACTTGGCCGCTCCGGAACGACTTTTTACTTTCCCTTTCAGCATCCCTTACATGGCTCCCCCCTACGGCGTCCCGATCCTGACTCTGCTTATGGGTGCGACCATGTTCATTCAACAAAAAATGACCCCCACTCCCGGGGACCCCATGCAAGCCAAGATCATGCTCTTTATGCCCATTATGTTTACGTTCTTCTTTATCAACTTCCCTTCGGGTCTGGTGCTCTATTGGCTTATCAACAACATCCTTTCCATCGGCCAACAATATCAGATCATGAAAAAGACAGCATAAGCATTGGAGGAAAAGAATGGATCAATTTGAATTCGAAGGCAAAACCACCGAAGAAGCCATTCAAAATGCTTCGCGTGAATTGAATATACCGGTTGAAGATTTGAATGTGGATATTCTTGAGCCGGGCTCGGCCGGCATCTTCGGTTTGGTCGGCAACAAAAAGGCCAAGATCCGGGTCCAGATCGACTCGGGTCCCGTGGAAGAAGACGAACCGGAACCCGCCCAAAAGACCGAACCGCAGGCCGCACCGGATGCGCACGTCGTCAATCTGGCTAAGGAAACCCTGCAGAAAATCCTGGACCTGATTCCGATTGATGCCGGCGTGCGCGTGACCCAGGTTGAAGGCAACCCGGTTCTAAACATCGAAGGCGACAAATCCGGTCTGCTGATCGGCCGTAAAGGCAAGACCCTGGACGCCATTCAATATCTGCTCAACAAAATCCTGAATAAAGCCCTGGACCAAAAAACCAATATCCTGGTCGACTCTGAAAATTACCGCCAACGCCGCGATGAAACCCTCACTCAGATGGCCCTCAAGATGGGTGAAAAAGCCCTGCGCAGCCGCCGACCGGTCACCACCAACCCCCTGAACCCGCATGACCGGCGCATCGTGCATTTGACCCTGCGCGAAGACAAAAGACTGGACACCAAAAGCCGCGGGGATGGACTTTTAAAAAAAGTATTGATTATTCCAAGACGATAAGAGCTCTGAACAAATGGTCACGTTCTGAAAAAGGTCTTCTCGCAACACTGTTTGATTCCGACTCATATGACTTAGGTTCACGGTTCACAGTTCACGGTTAATCCGAAAATACCTTCAACCCTTTTGATCTTCATTGTTCTTCAACCTTAAACCGTGAACCGCTGAGCCTTGAACCGGCGTTGTCACGAAAAATTTCCCGTTTCAAATGGAATTCGATCAAACCTATCATGGATAAATCATCCGATAACGACACCATTGCCGCCATTGCCACGCCCCTGGGCCAGGCCGGGATCGGCGTAGTACGTCTCAGCGGCCCGCAATCCCGGGAAATCATTCAGCGCCTTTTCCAACCCAAAACCGCTCATCAAGAGCTTGAAACCCACCGCCTCTATCTCGGCCGGCTGGTGGACCCCGCGGACCGCAAACCGGTGGATGAAGTATTGGTTTCCTTGATGCAGGCGCCCCATTCCTACACCCGCGAAGATGTGGTGGAAATCAATGCGCACAGCGGCTATGCCCTGCTTTCCAAAATCCTCTCCCTGGTAGTAGCTGCCGGCGCCCGTTTGGCCAAGCCCGGAGAATTCACTTTCCGCGCTTTTAAAAACGGCCGCATCGACCTGACCCAGGCTGAAGCAGTCATGGATCTG
>RPPU01000173.1 GCA_003819975.1 Desulfobacteraceae bacterium | reverse complement strand
TGACATTCCCCATCTAGGCCTTTATCTTGGAAGGGAGTGGAGCGGTGTGATTTGCGGCAAACGCGCGCCCCCGGGCCTTAGGGAGGCAGAACTCATAGATTTGACGAGAAGCAAAAGATCCATAGGCCGACTCAGCGGATTCGGAATGGAGCGGATAAAAAAAGGTTAAAGGAGGATTAAAAATGGAGAAATATGTGTGTTCGGTATGCGGTTATGTGTACGACCCGCAGGCTGGAGATCCGGATAATGGGGTGAAACCGGGAACTGCGTTCAAAGATGTTCCGGATGATTGGGTCTGTCCGATCTGCGGCGCTACCAAAGACCAATTTGAAAAAGAATAATCAGAGACGGCTGCTGGTATCAACCAATGCTTCCAAGCCCGCAGAATCCAAGATCCTGATCCGGTGGCCGTCCGACTCGATCAAACCCTGCTTGACCATCTTGCCTAAAATTCTGGAAATCGTTTCCGGAATGGTGCCCAGCAAACTAGCCAACTGACTTTTGGTGATATCGAGAGCCAAATCGGTTGCGCCTTTTTTTTGGTCGCTCAAATAAAGCAAATAGGCGGCCAACCGGCCCGGCACTTCTTTAAGCGAGAGATCGTCGATCAAGGCGGCAAAACGCCGCAAGCGCCGGGAGAGAAGGGCCAACATGTTCAGGGCCAGGCCGGGGTCTTGCTTGATGAGTTCAATAAAAGCACTCCGGGGAAAGAAAAAAATGCGGCTTTTTTCCAAGGCCTCGGCATGCGCCGGAAAGTTTTGACCTGAAAAGACCGGCACCTCGCCGAACGGTTCCCCGGGTGCAATCAGATGCAAAATTTGCTCTTTGCCGTCGGGTGAGATTTTGAAGATTTTGACCCGGCCGGTCAAGGTGACAAAAAATCCGATCCCGGGATCGCCATCGGCGAAAATTTTCTCTTCACGCGCATAGGTTCGATCCTCGGCAATTCGGGCAAGCCCCAGAAGCTGTTCTTGAGATAGATCCTGAAAAAGAGGGACCCCTTTCATCCAATTTATGATCTCATCAACCATTGACCAGCCTCACCAGCGTGGAATCGGGAAAATAATCGATAATATTCAGACAGCCGTAATCCTGGTGCAGATGGTAAACCCGGTTCAAATCGAGACCCAACGCATCGCATAAAATGACCCGGTTAACCCCGGCGTGCCCGACCAGGAGGATGTTTTGACCGTCATGTTTGCGGCGGATCTCTTTTAGGCAACCCAGAACCCGTTCAGCCAAACTCTGAATCGTATCGCGCGCTCCGGGCGCGCGATAATGCAAGATATCCGATTGCCGTTGAGCCAACTCGTCTTGGAACTGCTGGGCGATCTCGGAAAAAGCCATCCCCTCCCAAGCTCCAAAATCCATTTCCGCAAATTCGGGTAGATGAAAAACAGGCCCATCATGCCATTGACCGATGATCTGGGCGCCGCTAATGGTGCGTTTAAGCATGCTGGAATAAATGACATCTATTTCCGCAAAACGAAGCTTCTCCGCCAGGTGTTTCATTTGAGTCTTACCGAGGTCCGTAATTTCCACATCGGTCGACCCGAAAATCCGCTGGCTTTCTTGGCCCTGCACCTGCCCGTGCCGCACGAGATAAAGTCTGTTCAAACGCTTATGCATAGGTACCTTTATTCCGATTCGACCGTTTTCAGGATCAAAAAACCTTTATCTTGTACCATAAATATTATATAAGCGTTCAGCTTTTTATGTATCTTTTTTAAACGCGGGACCTCATGACCCTAAAAACATGTTTTGGCGATTTAGAACAGGTTTTCCCCCGGACTTCCGAAGGTTTAAGAGCGGTTTCGGGTCGATGTCTAGATTGTCCGGAAAAGGGGCCCTGTCTAAAAAGCGCTTTGGAAACGCTGCCGGGTCTGGATTTAAGATCCGGTCTGTTGGAGCGTGAACCGGCCAACGGCTTGATCGCCAAGCTCAAACGCTGGTCGCAAAAAAAACACCTGAGCCGCCTCAGGGAACAAACGAAAGTATAAAGCTGAAATGAATCAAACCCAAACCCAAAAAATAGATTACGCCAAAGTACTAAACCCGGCTCAGACGCAAGCGGTCATGACCACCGAAGGCCCGCTATTGGTTATTGCCGGTGCCGGCAGCGGCAAGACCCGCACTTTGATTTACCGCGTGGCTCATTTGGTTGAAATCGGCACCATGCCCCAGAAGATTCTTTTGCTCACCTTCACCCGCAAAGCTTCGGGTGAAATGCTGGAACGGGCGGCCGGTCTGGCCGATGAACGGTGCCGGATGGTATCGGGCGGCACGTTCCATTCCCTGGCCCACCGCGTGCTGCGCCAGGAGGCCGAGAAACTCGGGTATGACAAAAATTTCACGGTGCTGGACCGAGCCGATATGGAGGAGAGCATCCAGGGCTTGGCTCAAGACCTGCAAGTCGAGCGCGGGGCCATCCGTTTTCCAAAACGCGCCACTCTGGCCTCTATTTTGAGCAAGGCGGCCAACCTGCAGCAACCCCTGGACGATTTGGTGCAGGTCGAGTACTCGCAATTCAGCGAATACATCCAACAGATCATCAAGCTCTCCCAAGCCTACCGGGCTTATAAAAAAGAGCATCAGCTCATGGATTACGACGACCTGATTCTGCTCTTTCGCCAACTGCTTGCCGAAAACGAGAGCGTACGCCAAATTCTGCACGAGCAATATCAATATATCATGGTGGACGAATATCAGGACACCAACGGCATCCAGGCCGAGATCGTCAAATGGCTGACCGGTCCGGAGCGCAACATCATGGTCGTGGGCGACGACAGTCAGTCCATCTATTCTTTCCGCGGCGCCAATTACCGCAACATGTTCGATTTCCCCAAGTTGTTTCCGGGCTGTCAAATCATCAAGCTGGAAGAGAATTACCGTTCCACCCAGCCCATTTTGACCCTGACCAATAGTCTGATGGATCAGGCCCAGGAAAAATACACCAAATGCCTGTTTACCCGCCGAAGCGACGGAGAAAAGCCCAAGGTGGTGAACACCCGCACGGAACCGGAACAAGCCTCCTTTGTCTGCCGCACCATTAAGAGCCGTCTGGGGAACAACCGTTCCCTGAAAGACTTTGCCGTACTTTTTCGGGCCGGGCACCATTCGTTCGAACTGGAGCTGGAGCTCACCCGTCAGGGTATTCCCTTTGTGAAATACGGCGGGTTCAAGTTCATGGAATCGGCTCATATCAAAGACCTGCTCTCCCATCTGCGGGTGATGGTCAACAAAGACGATTCCCTGAGCTGGGGCCGCATGTTGCGGCTTATTCAACACATCGGTCAGGCCAAGAGCCAGCGCATTATCGAATGGATGAAAAGCCAGGGACGTCAACCGGCCCAGGTCGGCGATTGCCCGGATGTGGGCAAGGGCCAGGAAGGTCTTAAACGGTTGGGACATTTTTTAGCGCAGCTTTCCGGAGATAACCTGGTCCCCAAAAAAGCAGTGGAGCTGGCCCTGGAATATTACCGGCCGATCCTGAAAGAACAGTTCGACGACTTTCCCAAGCGCGAAAAGGACCTGGAACAACTTTTGCCCATGGCGAGCCGTTATCGTAAGTTGCGGCCTTTTTTGGACGATTTGGTGCTGGAACCGCCCACGAGTTCGGCCGATCTGGCTCAAGGCGACCGCAAGGAATGCCTGACTCTATCCACGGTGCATTCGGCTAAAGGGCTGGAATGGTCGGATGTGTTTATCATCTGGGCTATGGACGGTTATTTTCCGTCGGCCAAGGCCGGCGCCAACCAGGAAGCAGTCGAAGAGGAGCGTCGTCTCATGTATGTGGCCGCCACCCGCGCCAAAGATCGTCTGCTGATTCTCTATCCCGGCCTGGAATCGCCGCGTTGGTGGTCGGGTTCGGGCAACGGCAATGCGGGCGGTCTCTGCTCCATTATCCAAGCCTTGCCCGGCCAGGTCTTCGAGCATGTTTCCCAGGGTCAGACTTTTCAAGCGCCCCAACGGAATTGGGATGAGTCGTCCCAGATACCCGTGTACGAAAAGCCCAAGCATATTCTACGCCAGGCGGCGGTGGAATCTCCTTCCGGTTTGCGGCCGGGCGAACGCGTGCGCCATCCGGCTTTCGGCCAGGGCGTGGTCTCCAAGATTCTGGAAAAAGAGAAAATCGAAGTGCTTTTCAAGGATGTCGGCCGCAAGGTCTTGCATCTCGGTTATACCACGCTGGAAAAAATATGAAACGACAGAAGGCAGAAACCAGAAGTCAGAATTCGGAAGAAAGAATAAAAAAACCGACCACGAGATTTGTAGAGAGACACGGCGTAGAGCCGAAAAACCATGCGGCTCTCCGGTGCCGTGCGTCTCTACCGTTTGCTTCGGGCGTTGCCTCGATCTGAAACCTATTCTCAGGTTATTCTGACTCCTTGAGTCATAACGGAAATTTATGCATAAAAAAACATCTTACCACGACTCCCTGAATTTTCTTTACAGCTTGCATAAATACGGCATAAAATTCGGTCTTTCCAAAACCGCAAATTTATTAAAAGCCTGCGGCAATCCTCACCAAGGCCGGAGCTATATTCATGTAGCCGGGACCAACGGCAAAGGGTCGGTTGCGGCCATGCTGGCCGGCCTGCTTGCGCAAGCCGGCGTGAAAGTGGGGTTTTATTCCTCTCCGCACTTGGTGCGTTTCACCGAACGGATTCGAGTGAACGGCCGGGAGATCGCCCCGGAGAGAATCGCGGTCCTGACCGCTCAATTGCGGCGCGTGCTGAATCCGCACCAGCCGTCCACTTTTTTTGAATTTACCACTGCCCTGGCTTTGGTTTATTTTGCCGAGGAGCAGGTCGATATGGCGGTTATGGAAGTCGGTATGGGCGGACGCCTGGATGCCACCAATGTGATCCGGCCGCTCGTTTCAATCATCACCAATGTCGGCTTGGATCACCAGGCTTTTTTGGGAAAACGTTTGATCGACATAGCGGGCGAAAAAGCGGGCATTATTAAAAACAAGGTGCCCCTGATAACGGCCGAGGCCCGACCTGACTTAAAAAAAATTTTTCAATCGATTTGTGCTCAAAAAAAGGCCCCTTTTTGGCAAATAGGCACCGACATCCGGTATCAAGTCCGAAATCAAAAGCTCGATTATTTCGGGCTTAAGCAACGATTCAAAGGATTGGAATTGGGGCTCCGGGGCCGCTACCAATTCCGGAATGCGGCTGTGGCGCTGGGGGCCATGGAATTGCTGGAGAAATCGGGCTTTAAACTCACGGAAGCCCAGATTCGTCAGGGTCTGGCGCAGACTTTTTGGCCCGGCCGCATGCAGGTTGTGGCCCAAAATCCACTCACCATTTTAGACGGTGCACATAACCCGGCCGGTATGCGCCAATTGGTCCATAGTCTGAAGAGCGATTGGAAATACAGGAACTTGGTCCTGGTGTTGGGTATTATGCATGACAAAGATATCCCCGGCATGTTAAAAACAATCTTGCCCATGGCGGATCGGGTGATCTATACCCGGCCGGCTTATGAACGCGCTGCCGTACCCCAAGACCTGTTGCGCCAGGCCGCCGAATATCATCAAAAGGGAGAGGTCATGGTCCCTTTAAACAAAGCTTTGGAGCGGGCCCGCGCCCTGGCCCGTGCGGATGACTTGGTCCTGGTATGCGGTTCTCTTTTTACCGTGGGAGAAGCCTTGACCTACTATGACCCCATCACATATAAACCCGATAAGGAATTGCTCAATCTGTAAATATGATTGAAAAAGGTAAATGACCCGTGAAACGAATTTCTTTTTTGACCGTTGTCCTGTGCTTGGGGATCGGACTGATCGCCACGACCGGTTATGCCGATTCAGACCCGATCCCGCCGGGAGTCAATGAAGAGCAAGACCCCTATGAAATGGTAGCCCCAAACGGATGGAGCTGTGAAGGCGATATCTGCAGCACCGACAGCGGGGTTACCATCATCAACATCAAAGAACGACAGACGCTATTTGCTCAAAAAGCGGTTTTTAATCGGAAAACCGAAATAGTCGAACTCTCCGGCCGGATACGCCTGGAAAGGGAGGGCGATATTCTTACGGCGGAGAGCGGCACTTTTAACCTGCAAACCAAAACCGGGCAGATCAGTAACGGACATTTGTTTCTGAAACAAAACAACTACCATCTTAGCGGCAGCTCCATTGAGAAGACCGGTGAAAACACCTATGTGGTCCGGGATTGCCGGGTCACGACTTGCGACACTGAAAAACCGGCCTGGAGTATTACGGGTTCGGAAGTGCGGGTCACGGTCGAAGGCTACGGCACGATCAAAAACGCCGCTTTCCGGGTCAAGGATGTTCCGGTTCTCTATGTGCCCTATTTCATTTTTCCCGCCAAAACCAAACGCCAGACCGGTTTGTTGCCGCCGAGCATCGGCCATTCCGATTTAACCGGAATGGAATTCGAATTGCCTTTTTTTTGGGCCCTGTCCGATCAAACCGATGCCACTTTTTACGAACGTTGGCTCGAAAAAAGAGGCCTGATGCAAGGCCTTGAATTTCGTTATGTAGGTGCGGGGGAATCCAAAGGGTTGGTGCTTTTGGATTATTTACATGATCGGATCCCGCAGAAGGAATTGAACAACCCGGAGCAATTGAATCTCAGCCCTGAGGCGCGCATCAACACCAATCGCTATTGGCTTAGAAGCCGCATCGACCAGCTATTTTCCGAAGCGCTCCAGGCCCGCCTGGACCTCGACCTGGTCAGCGATCAGGATTATTTAAGGGAATTCAAAAGCAGCTCGGAGCATACGGCGCGTCCAGACCTGACCGATTGGGCGGCCAGACCGCTGGAAGAATCCCACGCGCCCACCCGCCGGTCCGCTTTGCGCCTGGGGCTGGACGATTCCGAATACAGTTTGCAAGCCTCTGCTGCTTATTATCAGCGACCGGAACATTTGGCCTATGAAAACAATCCGCATCCGATCGGCGGGCTTTATTATTCGCTGCTGCCGCGACCCATAGCCGATTGGCCGGTTTTCATCGAATTGGACGGGCAATATAATTATATTTTTCGCGAAGAGGGTTTTGAAGGTCACCGGCTCGCTTTGGCGCCGAAGATATCTTACCCCATGTGGGTTGCGCCTTATTTGGAGTTCGAGTCTTCTTTGCGCCTGCTCAACACAACCCAATGGTTTCATGACCAAGATGCGGATGCGACCCAGCAGTCCAAATCGGCCTATCATTTTCAGTCCAACTTGGCCACCTCCCTGGAAAGGCAGTACGACCTTGGCGGCGAGCATGCCGTCCGATTAAAGCATAAAATCAGCCCGACGCTGACTTATGATTATCGCGATTACCACGATCAAGGCTCGTTTCAGCCTTGGTTTGAGAGCATCGATGCGGAAGCCGGTCTGAACCGCATGACTTTTGCATTAAAAAACTTTCTCGATGGGCGTCATACCGGCAAAAACGGGCAAATCGTTTACCGCCAATGGGCCACTTTTGAGCTGAGTCAGGCCTATAATTTTCTCGAAGCCCGACGCAACGACGTAGCGGGGGAGACCCTGCGGCCTTTTGAACCGCTCAGGGCATATTTGACTCTTTCTCCTTCCGATAACCACAATGTCTCGGCCGATACGTATTGGAACCATTATGAGAAAGAAGTTACGAAATATAACTTGGCCCTGGATCTGGCCCTGAACAGACGGGGCGGCTTAAAAGACAGCCTGCATGTTGATTATCTTTATGACCGGACCGGAGATCAGAATTTGAATTACAGTTTGAAATATAACGTCCTTTCCGGTTTTTCGATGGGTCATTCTTTAAAGTATAATTTAAAAACGGATCAGGCCGATGAAAAAAGTTATTGGGCCGATTATATGCTGCAGTGCTGGGGCATGCGGCTGACCTACTCGGAAACCGATTCCAACCGAAGCGTTATGTTGATGTTTCATCTGCTGGGGCTGGGAGATATCGGGAGTCAGTGAGTCACTCAGGCGGTTAGGCCGCAGACGGTAGGCTATGGGTTGTTATGTATCGCACGAACCCGACGGCCCGTTCAGATGTTTGCAGCCATTCAGTCTTCTTTTAATCGACTAGGATTTGCCTGATTCATCACCCCTGTTCTCCATCATTTTACCGGCTATTTCTTTCAGAAACTTGGCAGCCACCCGGGCGGTCATTTGCTGCAGATCCCTTTGCGGATTGTATTCCACAATATCGGCTCCGATAACCGGCGCCT
>RPPU01000172.1 GCA_003819975.1 Desulfobacteraceae bacterium | reverse complement strand
GCTTGTTTTGATCAGCCTGCTTTTCAGGGCCTTGATTCAAGCCGCCTTGCTGACGTTGTTCTTCCTGATCAGCGGTTTGACCTGGGTTTTCAGAATGCCGGCCGATTTCATCGGGCCGGAATTTTTCGGTTTTCTGCTTCTGGCCGGCGTGTTATTAAGCGTGGCTGTTTTTTACGCACTTCTCAAGGGACCGGCCTGGCTCGAAAAACGCCAGGCTCCCGGTCTTTTCCGAACACCCGGGGAAGCGCACAAGAGCTTGGGAAATTGGATCACGGCTTTCCCGGGCATGGGTGCGTTTATTCTTTTGGCCGTGACGTTTTGGGTTCAGAGACCGTTTCAACCGCATTTGGGCATGAGCACTATGGTTTGCTTTTTGGCGCTCAGCCTGTTGCTGGCCAAGCGGTTGTCCGCTCCGGCCTTGGGCGTGGTCTCTTTGCTTTCTTCCCTCCTGGTTCAAGCGGTCTGGGTGGCGCGGCCGATCAGCGAGATGGAACCGGGCCTGTTTTATTCTGCTCTGGTTTGGTCCGGTCTGCTGTTTGTCGCCGCTCTGATCGTGCCTTTTCTGTTTTTCAAGCAATTTGAAAAATGGTCGCGGATCTGGAATGCCTGGGCTCTTTTTGAAGTTTTGCAAGGATTATTTTTGCTCTGGGCCGCGGATCATATCTGGCTCCGGGCTGTTTCCGGCTGGACTCCTATGATATTGGCTTTTGTCAAACTGCCTGTTGTTTGGATCCTGATGCACGAATTGCGCGATCGCAAGGAGAGAAACAGCATTCTGGCTTTTCACGGCGGAGTTCTTTTGTTTTATGTTTCTTCTGTCCCGGTTCTGTTGCTGGACCAGGGCTGGATCGGTTTGACCCTGGTGTTGGAAGCCGCGTTACTGCTCTGGTTGAACCGCCGGGTGGTTCATGAAGGGCTGCGCTGGGTGGCAATGCTCATGGCGCCCACGGGTTTATTGCTTTTATTTTTTGCTTTAGACAAGATAAAAGGCGCGGATAGCATGGCGATTTTAAACCCGGCAGTCATATCCGTGGCCGCGGCCGCGGCGATCCTGGCTTGGGCGGTCCGACTGGCTGATTTTCCGCAAGCCAAGCTGAGCGGAGTCGATCTGCCCGAGTTTTTCCGCTGGTTGGCCGTGGGCAGCGGGTTCTTCCTGGTCAATTTGATGGTAGCTGATCTGTTTGCAGAAAGTGTGGGAACTTTTAAAGTATTTCCGCAAGACAATGCAGCCCAGATGATTTCCTACGGCTTGGTTTGGCTGGCTGGCGGCGCCGTGCTCTGGTCTGTCCGGCGTTTTTCCGGCGCCATGCGGGGAACCGGAATAGCCCTGATTTGCCTGGGGGCTGCCGTTATTATCGGCTTGCCTTTCCTGTTCCCGGATTTCGTGCCCGGTCTGCAGCCGATCTGGAACCTGGGCCTGCCGGCTTATCTGATCGCATTGTTGATTTTGCTCTTTTTATTCTTGCGGGAAAAACCGGGCGATCTCGGCAAAGGAGCCCGGAATCTTTTTTTGACTATCGGACTGATTACCGGTTTCATGGCCCTGAAATTGGAGATGAATACCGTTTTTCAACCCGGTTTGAATTTGAGACTCTTCTTCGGGCATACGGCTTCCATGGCTGTGGCCGCGGCTTTCGGCTGGCTGGCTTATGGCTTGGGTTTGCTGCTCTGGCCCAAAGGTTTGGATAAGCCTTTCCGGGTTGCTGGTTTGATTTTAATTTTAATGGGCTTAATAAAAATGATACTATTTCCTTTTACGCACGGACATGACTTTGGCGCCATGAGGCCTCTTTGGAATATGCCGTCGCTTGTGTTTGCATTCAGTTTGATTATGCTGATCGGATTGACTTTAAATCGGCCCAAGCAGCATTGGCCCTGGGAGCCCATTAGTTCGCGGGCCTTTTGGGGCGTTCTTTTAGCCGGCGTGACCTTTTTTATTCTCAACGTGGAAATCGCGGCATTCTTCGGGACCCAGGGTCAGGCGTTTAGTCTATGGACCCATGGTGAGTTGGCTCATCAATTGGCCTATAGTTTGGGCTGGATGGTGTATGCCATCGGCCTTTTAATCGTCGGTATTCGTTGGAAGCAGATCAAGGTGCGTTGGGCGGCCTTGATTTTATTGTTGGCCACGGCTTTTAAAATAGCATTTATGGATTTGTGGCGGCTGGGCGGGTTATATCGGGTGGCTTCTTTCGTGGGTTTCGCGATAATCGCGATTCTGGTCTCTTTTCTCTATCAACGCTTTTTAAGTAAAGGTGATGAAAATGCGAAAACTAAAAACAGCTAAAATTCTGTTGGTTCTGGTCTTGGTCGCATTAGCGTTTGCAACGCCGGCACGGGCCGAAGAACAATGGCATTTTCAAGCCAACTTGGACGTCGCCAAGCCCGGCTTGATGGAAGCAGTCCTGCCGGCCGGATTGTTTTTCAGGACTAATGCGTTCGATTCGGCGTCGGCGCTGGACCTGGCTTTGATCGGACCGGACGGGAACCCCCGCTCCCTGGAACTCTATTGGAAAGAAGAGCTGGATGCACGCAGTTTAAAATTGGAACCCAGTCGGATTTATCTGGACAAAAAAAAGGGATTGGTCTGGGAAGCTGTTTTGCCGAAGAATTTTCAAATAGAAAACCTGCAGATCGACCTTATCGGTCCGGTAGGTGTCGGCCAAGTCAATGTGGAGGTCAAAGATGCCCAAAAGTGGCGCTTATTGATTCAAAACGCAGCATTGCAAAATACGGGTGACGGTTTGACCTCCGAGATCAAACTGGAACCGGCGGTTTACGAGCAGATCCGGCTTTGCTTTCAGGGTTTTGATAAGGCGTTTCGTAAAGCCGTTCCGCAGGTGCGGTCGGTTCATATTGTGGGACGCAACCTGGCCAAAGATTATGTGGAAAAACCGATTCGGCTTCGTTTTTCAGATGAAAAAATAGGAACGGAGCGGGTGCTTTCAACTTCTTTGCCGGGCTCCGGTTTGTGGGTAGAGGCTCTGGTCCTGACAACCGACGCCCAATTTCAAGGAACCTGGCAATTGGGTCGGCAAGCAGTAGCGGGCGGCAAACAAGAGTTCCAGGAGCTTTTGCGCGGCGAAGTCACAGCCGTCAACCGGGCTGAGAAAAAACTGGAGCTGGTTTTGCAACAATCCTGGCCGGGCCGCTCCCTGGTGTTGAAACTCAATCCGGGCAATCGTTATTTAGGCAATATCGTTGAGTTGAATTTGAAGGTTCGTTTGCCGCGTCTGGTTTTTTTGGCGGATAAGCCGGGGCAATATGCCGCCCAGTCCGGTATGGGCCGGAGTGCGGAAATAAAAGAGACACCCGGTGACCCGGAGCGGCGTATCGAGCAAAGCTTGGTTTTTGCGGAAGTGATCGAAAATAGGCAATGGCGGCCCGAGAACCTGGCGGAAAAATTCGCCATGAGCGGCGGGCCGTTTGTGGAAAAAGGTTATCGCTGGCGCGCGAAGATCCGGATCCCGGAGGCGGGCTTTTACCGGGTGGTGCTCGACCCGGAAACCGTTTTGGACGCTGATCTGCCGGGCCTGCGCCTGGTTAAAGACGGGATTCAGATTCCGTACTTTAGGGGAGCCAGCGAAAAGCAGATCAAGGAATTTCCGATCACGGCCGTCTACGACCCAAAGAAAAACAGCTCCTCCTGGCTGATTCCTTTGCCTGAATCCGCTTTGCAAAGGGAGGTTCTGGAATTTGAAACTCACGGTATTTTTAAACGCCAAGTGGTTTTTGAAATTCAGCAACCCGGGCCGACCGGCTGGAAGAGTTGGCGTGAAATGGATTGGCAAAACCGCACCAATCAGCCTACGAGCTTGAGTTTGGGACTGGAGGCATTACCGGAAAACATCCGAGAGATCCGCATGATCATAGCCCACGGCGACAATCAACCGATCGAATTGAGCAAGATGAAACTGAGCTATCATGCGCCGGCTCTGCTTTTTTTGTCCACCAAACCCGGTGAATACTTTTTGTTTGGAGGCAATTCCCAAGCCGGGGAACCGAGATACGACCTGGCCCTGGTGCAGGCCCATTTGGCGGAGGCTGTGCCTAAGTCGGTTATGATGGAAAAGGCGGAACCCATTGCGGTTTCGCTCTTCGATTCCGGCATTAAGGAGTATTTCAGCGAGAAAAGCTGGGGGCTTTATGCGGTATTGGGATTGGTGACCTTGGTCTTGATGTTTTTGATCGTCCGATTGTTTCCGAAGGAACGGAAACCGGAGTAGATCTCGGAGGTCTTAGGATACGCGGGCTCATCACACGAGAGCGTCCGCTCTGGTCCGCGTTTTGGAGTGCGCAGACGCGTCTGCGCCTTAAAAGCGGCGACGCGTCGCCGCATTCCAAAGCGGCGAAGGAACGCCGCTGTTCAACTACAATGAAATAGAAGAGATATTGCCGTATGCATTTAGTGCTGTTTCAAATAGATTCCTTACTTATTTTTCTTTTACTGGGGGGCTTTCAAGGTCTCTTATTGGCCTTATTTCTTTTGACCATTCGGCGCGGAAACCGGCGCGCCAATAGGGTGCGCGGAATTTTGGTTCTGATTTTTTCAGCGCATATTATTATCCATGCCTTAGGGCATATTCTACCCGTTATCCGCTTCTATCATCTGAACGATTTCATCGTTATTTCTTATTGGGCGTTCGGGCCTTTGATTTTATGGTATGTCCGGCTATTGACCGTCCGGTCCGTGCAATGGACCCGCACCAATTTTTGGCAATTGCTGCCTTTCGCGGCCGGTCTCGTGCTCATGATCTTTTTTTCATTTGGGTTTTCCGATGAATCGTTTCAAAAGGCCTCGGATACCATCAACCGTCTGATGTTGTTGCATCTGCTCGGCTATTTGGTCCTGGCAGTGCGCCAAATCATCCGTTATGCGATTGTTATTAAGAAGACCCGGTCTTCCTGGGGCAACATCAATCTGAATTGGCTGCGGTCTTTTGTGTTTCAGTCCGTTCTTATTTGGCTTAGCGCTATGATCTTCAAATTTTTCGATTGGTTGCCGCGGTCGTTGGATTTTTTCTTGTCTATTGTTTCCGTTTATATCTACTGGAATGTGTATACGAGCTTAAGGCAACCCGAGATCCTCTCAATCGATTTTGATGACGAACTCATCAAAAAGAAATATGAAAAGACGAATTTAGACCCTGAACGGGCGGCTGAATATCTTCAAAAAATCGAGACAGCCATGAATCGGGACAAGTTATTTCTGCAAAACGACATTTCCCTGCCGCAATTGGCCGGCGTTTTAGGCATGTCCGTGCATCATCTCTCCCAAATCATCAATGATCATTTTCATCAGAATTTTTTCGAATTCATCAACAGCCGCCGCGTAAATGAGGCGCAAAAAAGATTGCAGGATCCTGCCAACGATCATCTGACTGTTCTGGCCATTGGCTTGGATGTCGGATTTAATTCCTCTTCGGCCTTTAATTCCGCTTTTAAGAAATTCATCGATATGACCCCCTCTGAAGCCCGTAAAAATCGTTCCTAGATGTTTTTTCAATAGGATTGAAAAAACATGTAACCCGGCAAGGATTGCCGGGATGGAAATGCAGGCCATATTCAATCCATCTTTTAAGATTTCCACGCACCGATGTCATTGCAACAATCCGTAACTTATTGTCTCCCCATACAAGCCGACCCTTCCAGCCTGAAACCTCAGATTTCCGCCCTTACCTTATAAGGTAGTCAAAGCAACTTATCGGAACGGGTGCATTGACAGGGATTCCTTTGTACCATCAGACCAAAAAATCAGGGAAAAGTTATGAAATCGTTAGCCGGTTTTAATAAATTACCTATTTCATCCAGGAGAATGATCATGACAAAAAAACGTTTATTGGTTGGTTTATTATCGGCTCTATTCATCTTAATCACCGTTGCCGGCGGAATGGCTTTTCGGACCAAGGCCAAGGTGCGGGAGCTCTTTAAAATGAACCAGGAACTCAAGGCCGAAGGTTATTATATGGCCGAATTTGAGCTGAAAATGCTCGGGATGGTCTATTATCTCGACAAGGCCGAATATCGGAAAGCTTTTTCGACCCTGAATGCCCTGCATCGGCAACTTAAAACAAGGGAAGGACTTATAAAAGTGCCGAAATTCGCAAATGTTCAGGAGAAGCTGGAATTTTATTTGAGTATGCAAAATCCGCGAACCGGCGCGTTCATGGACGATACTTATCCTTTTTTCACTTATCTGCCGCCCACTCAGAATGTATTAAACTATCTTGAAGATCTTTCCCGGGAAGCAGGCGTGCCGCTGCGCCTGAAATACCCGTTGAATTTTTTAGACCGGATCAACACTCCGGAAACCCTCAAGGCTTATCTGGATGAGTTTTCAACGACCGGTTTTTTCGGCTCCCTATTTAGAACTCCTTATGTCGCGGTATCCGAGATTCGTTATTTACCGGAGGATATGCGGCGTACCGGGTTGTATTCGTTTTCACCGGAATGGGAAAAGGCGCTCCTGCAGTGGTTCTACAATGCCCAGGATCCGGTGACCGGTTATTGGGGCCCCGGGCTAAAGAACGGAAAACTGCTCAAGGGTGGAGATCTCCTGGGTACCGAGAAAATATTCGGTCTTTTTGCGGATAAAGGCCGGGCCATACATCCCGAATTCCCATTGCGTTACGGGGATCGTATGTTCGCGACAACTCTTGCGAAATTAGGCGAGCCCATTCCCGAGGGTCGGGACGAATTGCATGAATGGGTGCTGGCCGTGAACCGCGGGACAAGAATGTTGGTGAGACATTTATGGAACCAGGGCTCCGTGGACGACAGGAATAAAGCCCGGAGGCTTTTCGAAAATATTTTGCGGAATCGGTTCGAGCAATATTATGTCACTGCTGAGGGTGCTTTCAGCTTGAGTCCGGGCAGCGAACATGCGGACCTGGACGGGACCGGCGAGGCGATCGGTTATTTTAAATGGATCGGGGCTTATGGCGCCGAACAACAAAACGCGTTATGGGAAGCCAACGGCACGGACATGCGGGATCTGGGAACCTATGACCGATCGGAATTATCGGAAAGCGATTTTAATGCCGTCAGCCGTTTTGCGGGCGTGAATTCGATCCGTTTATACGGCCGGGCGCCGGAGCCGGGCAAGGATCGGGTGAACGTGGTGCACGTGAATTATCCGGCGGAAACCGTAATACTCGATATGGTCGATTTCTTACCCAGGGTGCAACAATGGCTGACGACCACATCGCAGAATATGGGCAATTGGGTGACGAAAGAAGATGCCTTAAAAGCGGATCTGCCGGACTCGATTCCTCCGGCTGTCCCAATATCCAAGGGGAGTATTCCGCCGGCCGTCGCGAATGAGCTGTTGCAGAAGCATCATACGTTGGTCTTGATCGGTTTTGACGTGCTGCAAGTGCCGCGCTGCAAGATGGCGTTTTATTTAAAAGAACAAGAGAAAAGTCAATAATAATCTCCTTTTGGTTTAAAAAACGATTAAAATTTTTTGGCCTTGGTGACTACGATAAGAAAGGTAATTTTAATGATGAAATTATTTCTGATGAAATGGAGTGTTATCGCTTGTGGTGCTTGGAGCATAAGTAGAAAGATATGTCTAGCCAACGAACAATCAAACATCAACCTGTGAACGGCAGTTCGCATTGGCCCCGTTGTCGAATATTCTGTTTTTTTAATAAGTTGTTCAATTGCGGAGCAGTTGAATTTAACGCTTGATGGGTATACGGAAATATCGACTCATTGTCCGAATTTGCTTCCGCTTATGCGAATCAACTGTCGAATTTGGAATTAAAGATTTAAGATTCGAAAGGGAACCGCCATTGAGTGGAAAGGATTCCCCCCCCCCCTTTTTTTTTTCTTGAAAAGGAGGGAAATCCTTATCTCAGGAAAAAACGAATTGTCTCTATCTGCAGGTACTTATTTGTTTCCGGCTTGATTCGACTGGAGCAAAGGATCGCAGCCGGCTTTAATTCGTTTCTTTTATATCCTGGGCGGTGAACATCTCCCGGAGCTTGTATTTTTGGACCTTACCGCTGGCGGTCATGGGGAAGACCTTCATAAATTGCCAATACTTGGGTATTTTATACCGGGCGATTTTGCCGGTGCAAAAGGCGATTAATTCGTCCGCCATCGATTGAGCCCCTTCTTTGAGCTGGACGGCGGCCAACACCTGTTCCCCATATTTTCTATCCGGGATACCGACCACCTGCACATCCTGGATCATGGGGTTGGTCAGCAGAAATTCTTCG
>RPPU01000171.1 GCA_003819975.1 Desulfobacteraceae bacterium | reverse complement strand
GAGAGCCCCAAACCGGTGCCTTTCCCGGCCGGTTTGGTGGTGAAAAAAGGTTCAAAAACCTTGTTTAAAATCTCCGGGACAATGCCGGTTCCGGTGTCTTTTATGGATACAACCACACTCGGTCCGGGTTCCGCTTCATAAGCGGAAGCAATCAGGAGTTCCCTGACTTTGACGGTTTCATCCATGGCGTCCCGGGCATTAAAGATCAAATTCAAGAACACCTGTTCCAACTGGCCGGCGTCTGCTTTGACCTTGGGCAAATCCGAATTCAACTGCTGCCGCAGGGTAATGCCGTGATCGGCTAATTGCCGGGCGCTGATCAAAAGCGCGTTTTCAATCGGCAGGTTGATATCGATTTGCTTAAATTCCGGTTTGGTTTGTCGCGAGAATTCGAGCAAATGATTCACGATTCTCTCAATGCGGTCATTGCATTGGCCGATAAAAACCAGACGTTCCCTTTCCGGAAAATCCTGCCGCAGATTTTTCAGAAGCAGATGCAACATGGTCTGGCTTGCCATCAGGGGATTGTTCAATTCATGCGCCACGCCGGCCACCAGTTCGCCCAGGGCCCGCAATTTGGAGACCTCCAACAAATGCATCTGAGCCGTTTTAAGCTTGGCCTCCAGCTGTTTTTGTTCGGTGATGTCTTTGAAGATACCGGCGGTTCCGATCACTTCGTTTTCGGCATCACGCACCAAAAAGAGGGAATTCAAGATGATGCGCTTTTCGCCGTTGCGCCGTTTGACCTCCATTTCATAATTGGTGGCTTGATCGTTTTTCTGCAACAACTCCATGATGTCCCGGGCCTGTTCGATCCCCCGGCTGTAGACTTCCGCGATGTGCCGGCCGATGATCTCTTCCCGTTTATACTGAATCAGCTCACCCATGGCCCGGTTGATATAAGTGACTTTGCCTCTGAGATCGGTGGTCACGATGCCGTCCACCGAGCTTTCCATGATCTTCTCCAAAAACTCGCGCGTGGCCGCGAGCTCTTTTTCAAGTCTGCGGCGCCGAATGAATTTTCGCACCGGCGCGGATAAGAATTTAACGGTTCTATCGATAACGACTTTGAACATATTTTTCCTTTAATGACCTTTCCTTCATGATTCATTATTCGATGTTCGATATTCGTTATTCGCTTTTTCAAAAGGCTTTTCCATGGTCCAAACCCCTTCAGTCTATCTGCCTGCGCTGTTACCATAAACCTTTAATAAACCGGGTTGGGGAACGTGATCATACCCCGCGGCTTGGCCACCATCCGATACATGCGCGGCGAGACCCATTGGCCCCGCAACAATTCGTCATCGACTTCGGACAAAATGCTGTCATGAATGGCCCAACTGCGGCCGCGCACGGTGCGGGCCCCTTCGCGGTTTCGGAACGGAGTGCTTCCGTCCATCCTTTGATACAGTTTCCCGCCCGGTTGAAACAGTTCATGAATCCGCTGCATCTCTTTATAGCCCGTGTCATAGCCGAAACCGTGGCGTTCATAGGTCACGGCATTGTGATAAAAAAGCGCTTCCAGACTGATGATCTTGATGTCGAAAATTCGGCAAAAGAATTCGAGCACATAAACGGTTTCAGCGGTCAACCGCAACCCCTTGCGAATTTGCCCCGGAAAAAGACCGGCTTCCAGGGCTTTGCGCTCCTCCGCCAGATTGCGCGAAGCCCAACCGAACAGGGTGTCCCGGCCTTCCGCGTCAACATGGATATTGAATTTGGCCGAATCAGGATCATTGACCACCACGAAATCCAGATTAATCTGGCTGGGGTCGTTTGCATCCGAGAGTTGCAGGGAATAGATGGGCTCTTCCGCTCCCGGTTGTTTCAACTCCACAAACGCGGTACCGTCATTAGCCGGACAAAAAAAACGAACTGCCCTATCTTCATGACCAAAACGCAAAGAGAGCGGATCAACGTTAAACCGCGGATAAAGCGAGGGCGGAATCAAAATCCGGTAAAATCCTTCTTTGGTCGATTGGGGCAGGCGGCTGATTCGATAGATCCACGACATAAACATGACTCGCAAAAAATAATTTTAACCCTCTTTATCGCTTTTCAAGCCCTATGTTTCAAGCATCGACCATTTGTCGCCGATAATGGCAGCCGCAGATGTAGGGGCGACCGGCCGGTCGCCCCTACCCGGATAATCGCATGAACCTCCTGAAAAAACAAAGCTGCACCCTCGAATGAGCCTTGCCGGTCGGGTTAGGCCGCGGATAACATGTTGGTTCTTATATGCTAAATGGTGCTTGCTTTACAGTTTAAGCTTTTTTAGGGAATAAGTCAAAAAACAGATCAAGGGGCCTACCGGATATCCCGAATACTGCTTAAGCGTATATTTTATTGACCCCAATTTTTATGATTGCTAAAATGAATTCTTTGTTAAAACCTCAAATCGATGGGCCCATTTGAACCAAAATCATTCTCAAAATTTCAATTCCATCTTCATCTATTCCGATGAAATGGGCCATTTTTCATTCGGCCCGCAGCATCCTTTCAAACCGGAACGGGTTCTTAAAACCTACGATCTTTGCTTGCGTTACGGCCTTTTCGGTTATCCCTGGATGACCGTCTCGGCTCCGGAGCCGCTCGATCCCGCGCTGTTGACCCTGTTTCACGAGCCGGAATATATCCGCATGCTCAAGCAAGCGGATCAGGGCAAGGTGGAATTGGCCATGTTGGCCCATGGTTTGGGCACGCCCGATACGCCCATTTTAAAAGGAATTTACAACTGGTCTTTACGCGCCGCCGGAGGGACCCATTTTTGTTTGCAGCGGATTTTAGCCGGTGGGGCCCGGACGGCTTTCAATCCCTTGGGCGGGTTCCATCATGCTATGCCCGGCCATGCCGAAGGTTTTTGCTATCTCAATGACGGAGTCCTGGCAATTAAAGCAACGCAAATAAAAAACCCGGACCTCAAAATCGCCTATATCGACCTGGATGCCCACCACGGCAATGGGGTGCAACACGCTTTTTATCAAGATCCCCAAGTGCTTTATATTTCGCTGCATGAAACCGGCCGGACGCTCTACCCTTGGTCCGGAGCGGAAACCGAAATCGGCGAACAAGCCGGTCGCGGGTTTAACGTCAACGTGCCCCTCGAACCGGATACGGACGATGAAATTTACAATTTTGTCTTTAACGCCGTTGTGCCGCCTTTGGTGGGCTCTTTTGCACCGCAGGTTATTCTGGCGGAACTGGGCGCCGATACCCTGATCTCGGACCCGCTCACGCATCTGAAACTGACCAACAACACCTACCAACATTCTTTGAAAAAACTGCTCGAGCTTTGCCCGTCTGTGCTCGCGTTAGGGGGCGGCGGTTACGACCTCTATCGCACCGCGCGCTGCTGGACTTTGGCTTGGGCCATCCTGAACAACCTCGAACCCCAGGACGAATATGCCGGGTCGGTCGGCGGCATGATGTTCGGTCCGGAAAACGAAGTGGGCAGTCTTTTTGATCATCCCTATCATTCGACCGGCGAACCCAAAGCAAAAGCCTGGACCGAAGCCCGGCGGATCGTGGCTTTCATTCAAAAGGAAGTATTTCCTGTGCACGGGCTATAAGAACGGCCCGCGGTCCTTTCAACGGATGAAAAATATCGTTCATAACAAAAGTCGAAATTACTTGCGTGCAGGAACTGCCGGTAATAGAGCAGGAGGCGCCGCATTCCCAATTCAAGGCAACTCTCAAGACCTTGGCGGCCGGTTTTTTAAAGTATCCTCAACAGACGGGCACTATGCCCTTGCAGCCTCCCGATCAGAGCGGGTAGCAAAGGAGATCGTCGGCCAGAACCGGTTTGTCGGCCGGGCAACGGTTGGGTGCGATACCCATACCGCGGTATATGTTCTCCTTTTTGTAGATTTCGACGTCTTTGCGGCAGGTGGCGCCGTCATCTTTGTACCCTTCCGGGCAGTATCTCCAGCAAACCGGGCCTCTGCCTAGATATCCGTCCCTGCACTTGGTATAGCACAGCGCCGCATCGAGTTCCGGATAATTGCCTCCGCAGGGCATGGGTTTGCCGACACCGCGGCCATAGCTGTCCTTGGCAAAGATATCGGCGTCCTTGCGGCAGACGGCGCCGTCGTCTTTATAACCGCGACGGCATTCCTTCCAGCAGACCGGACCCACCCCCTTGGGGTATTGCCAGCCGCAGGCAGGGTAGCATAAACCCGCTTCCATGACCCTGCCGGCGGCGCAGACGGGGGCCACGCCGGTTCCTTTTTTCACCCAGGGCTTATTATCTGCCGCCATTGCCGGAACCGACATCATCATTATGAAGCCAAACAGTGACCCCAACAAAACCATGATCTTGAATAATCGCATAATATCCCCTTTCATCGATAAGGATTTGCTATTAACTTCCCAAAGGATAAATCAAGCCGAATGGTGTTGCAAGCGAAAAAATAAGGTAAATTTAGCTTTTTAGGAGCTGCTTTGCACACGGGAAAAGGATTACAGGATATTGGAGATTATCCCGTCCTAATCCGCTTTTTCGCTTGCCCCTGGAGACCTTGCCGTAATAATGCATCATCTGCTTGCCCGCTCACCCGCTTTTTTCGCCGATCGCGAAAATACGTTCGTTTTGCAGCTCAAAGTCGTACGGATTGCGCTTTTCCATAAACTCGATCCGGAATCCGGCTTGCTCGAAATAGTTTCTGATATCATCTTCGCTGAACAAAGCGAACCAGATTTTGGTTTTGAAACCCATCGGGTCCTGCAGGTAGCCTTCCGAGTCCCCGGCTTTCACCGCTGCCAGCAATCTGCCGCCCGGCTTCAAAGCCCGCCGGAACTCCTTGAAAATCACAGGTTGATGAATTTTCGGCGTATCGATAATGGAATAATAGGCTAATATCCCGTCGAACGTATCCGCCGCAAAAGGCAAATCGGCCAGGTCGCCCTGTTCAAAGCACATATCCGGATTATGCTTGCGCGCCAATTCCACGCATTCATCCGAGATATCGAGCCCGACGACTTGCAAACCTTTGTCGAATAAATACCGGCCGACATGTCCGGCCGGCCCGCAGCCCGCGTCCAGGATCGCGGCACCCCGGCTGAATTTCCCGGCAAAAGCATCCAACAATTTCCGGTCATATCCTTTTTCGTTCATTTCATTATGAAAAAGATCGTAATACTTCTGCGCCGCCAAATTATAGGCGATCCGGGTCTGAGCATGGATGGTTTTCAAAGATTCCATGAATGATCCTTAGATCAAAAAATGGCAGCCAGAATCCAGAAGTCAGAATTCAGCATAAAATCATCAGAAAAGTCACCGGCAGATGACCGATATCAAGACACCCTCTATTGTTTTCCTGATATGTTTCGTCTTAGCTCTAAAACTTCTGACTTCTGAATTCTGGATTCTGACTACTTTTTTCATTTCCTTTACGGTCTCCCCGCCTCGCACGCCACCCCGGTCTGGCACATGCCGCAGCCCAATTCCACATCCAGCCACCCGTATTGTTCGTGGCGATCCTGGTTCATCGGACCGTTCAAATGTTCATAGCATCTCTTCTTGTCGCGCAAAGCCGGATCGGGAAAAACTCCGTTCACCGGACAGCGGTTCACGCATTCTTCACAACGCGAACACCAGGCATAGGGCTCGTCGCCGTAAGGCCGGGGGTCCGGTTCCAGCTCCAAAGCGGTGACGATACTGCCGATCCGCACCGCGATGCCGGCCTCGGTGATCAGGCCGGCCGAGAGTCCGAACGTACCCAGACCGGCCGCGAACGCAGCGTGCCGCTCCGACCAAAATGAAGCAAACCCCAGTTTTTTGAAATCAACGCCTTTTTTGCGCTGCATCAAATGCGGCGCGGAAGCCGGATAACCATAGGTGGTCAGGACCTTGGCTGCCTGCAACCGCATCTGCTCGTTCGCCGGCTCGCCGAACGAACGCACCCGCGCCCATTCCAGGGCCGGCCGGTCGCTCATGGAGCGGTTGGCCCGGCGCGCCTTTTCATTCACCGGCAGGATCCAGGCGATGACCGTCCGGGCTTTAACGCCGGGAAACTCCTGCTCCAGGGCTTCCTGCGGCGTCCAGTGAAAGTCGCCCACCGCCGTCTTGAACTTTTGAAAAAGCGGGTCTCCGGCCGCCGCCGCGCCGATCAACGGCTTGGCGAAGAAATACTCCGCGCCCGTACTATAGTAGAGCCTTTCCACCATAGTCTTGATTTTATCACGATCCATTTTCACTTTAGGCCGCCTTTCAGAATCTGAACACGGAAGAAGGTTTAAATGCCCCTTGAAGCAACCCAACCTCTGCTTTCACAGCGGGACACGTTTTCCCCGCTCAAATCGAGCGGGGAAAAATTCCATCTTGTCCGCCTTCGTCCGGCTTCCGTCTGTGGTTAAATGCTCTTCTCCGGAATTCACCGGCAAAGTTCCTTCCCCAAACGATAAGCCCGCTCCATCAACTCCCGGTTTTTCTTGATTTCACCGGCTTCCTTGGCTTGGCCGCAGATAATGTCCACGATCCCGGTACTGAAGCTGTCCTGGAACGTCCGGACCGCGTTGATGGCGCCGGATTTGAAGGGATCGATGTTGGCATACGTCAGGATGACGCCGTACCGCTTGCCCTCCAAGTCATGTCCTTCGGGGCCGCCCAGGGCATAACAGCGGTCCATAAAGACCTTCATCTGGGCCGTGACATGCGCCCAGTAAACCGGGCTGGCGAACACGACCGCGTCCGCCCGGCGCAGTTTCGGATACAACGACTGCATGTCGTCGTCCTGAACGCAGTTGAGCGCCGTTTTCGCCCGGCACTTGTTGCAGCCCAAACAGAAGCGGATGTTCAGGCCGTGCAGGTAAAAGCTCTCTACTGCGGCCCCGGCCTCTTGTGCGCCCTTGGCGGCTTCCTGCGCCAAGAGGGCGCTGTTGCCCTTTTTGCGCGGGCTGCCGAGTAGGATGATGATGTTTTTGGGACTCATAACTTAAGCTCCGGAATATCTTTGAACATGACCGCAGAATATTCTTCTCTACGGCTTCTCATTGCTCTTCTTTCAAAAGCGGGAACTTGCGACCGAACCCCTCCCTCTGTTTAGGCAGATCACCTTGATCTATGTCCCTCCCTTTTGCAAAGGGAGGAAAGGAGGGATTTGAATGCCCCTGCCTTTATGATCCTTGGCTGATCCCAAAGAGGGGGTATTTCCACAGCCGGGAATTACAACATTCCCTGCGCCAGCATATACTCCGCGTTCAGCACCGAAGCTCCGGCCGCCCCGCGAATGGTGTTGTGCGAAAGCAACACATATTTATAATCCAACACCTCGCAGGGCCGCAAGCGGCCCACGGTCACGGCCATGCCCTTGCCGTTGTCGCGGTCAAGCCGCGTTTGGGGCCGGTCCGGTTCCATACGCACCACGATCGGCGGCTTGGGCGCACTGGGCAAATTCAATTGTTGGGGCAGCGGGTTCCACTCGCGCCAGAGCTTCAGAATCGCCTCTTCGTTTTTAGGCTTGTCGTGAAAAGCCACGGAAATCGTCTCCATGTGCCCATCCAGGGTGGCCACCCGATTGCAGTGGGCACTCATGGTAAACTCGGCCGCAACGATCCGGTTGTTGTTATAAGTCCCCAGCATTTTCCGGGATTCCTTGGGCATCTTTTCTTCTTCCGTGCGGATAAAAGGAATCACATTATCCAGGATCGCCGCCGAGGATACGCCTTTGTAACCGGCCCCTGAAATCGCCTGCATGGTGTGGGCCATGACCGTCTTGATGCCGAATGCTTTATGTAAAGGCGCCAGGGTGATCGTAAGCGGCATGGCGGAGCAATTGGAATTGGTGACGATGAATCCCGTGGACCAACCGCGCGATTTTCTTTGATGAGCCAGAATCTCCAGATGTTCCGGATTGACCTCCGTGGTCACCAAGGGCATATCTTCGTCATAACGGTGCACGCTCACATTGCTCAAAACGCCATAACCGGCCCGGGCAAAGTTCTCTTCATGTTCCTTGGCAATCGTTCCTGGAATGGCCGAAAATACCAGCCGGCAATCCAGATCGGTCGTAATCGGCTGCACGATCATCTCCCCCGCTTTTTCCGGCATTTGAGCCGACAAAAACCAATTGCAGACTTCCCGATAGGGCTTGCCCGCCGAACGCTCCGAAGCCGCAATCGCGCTTAACTCGAACCAGGGATGGTCGGCCAAAAGCTGCACAAACCGTTGACCCACCGAACCGGTCGCGCCGATAACTCCTACCTTGATTTTTTGCATTCCATAACTCCTTATTCACTACTTTTCACGTTTCACGTTTCACGTT
>RPPU01000170.1 GCA_003819975.1 Desulfobacteraceae bacterium | reverse complement strand
CGTTTCACCTTTCACGTTTCACTTTTCACGCTCCTTCATCCCGTTTCCCCTTTCACCTTTGCCGTTTCACGCTTTTCACGTCTCCTACGTAATCATCCCCCCCAAAAGCGAATCCGACCCGACCGTGGAATGCACATGGATCTGCATGGTCGGCACCGTGATCGTCAACCCGTAATAAGTATGCGCCGGTTTTTCCTGGCTGATGATTTCATGCAAGGCCTTGGTTTTCTTGACCAGCATATCGCGGCTGGGCACGGGCAATTTCATGTACACATGAAAATAGTAGGGCCGCCCCTCGCCGACCACCGTGTTCTTGCCGACAACGGAAGTGTATCCCACCCGGAAAGGATCGGCGAATTCATTGATCTCGATCTCGATGCTTTCACCGACATAGATTTTGAGATATTCCATCAGCCCTTCCAGCGTGCCGCGCTTGAGGTAGAGCTGGATGATCTTGCTGATCAAATAGCGGTTGCGGTGCTTGGTCGGATCGCTTGCATCGTAACGCTCTTGGGCCAGCGGCAGAATTTGGCTTTGGGTTTTGCTCTTGTCGCTGAAATCCTCCGCGCCGTACCACTCTTTTTCTTCCTTCAGAGTCAGCGCCGCCCAGCCCGCCAACCAGGGCAAAAATTCGGCCGGCGACTTAAAAGGATCGAAATAATGATGCATCTCGTCCAACACCTTCTCGATCCCCGCCGTAGAAATGCCGCCCGTATCGTCCCGGCCCGCAAGCACTGCCTCAAAAGCCTTCAGAAAACGTCCCAAAAATCCGTCGCCGTTGCCGATTTGATAGATCCCGGGCAAGTAATGCAAATATTCTTTTTTGTCGGTCATGGTTTCTTTTCTATCTGTATAGTGGGTTTAGGCAATTGGTTTTCATCCAAAGCGATAAAGGCGACATCTTCGTCATTGAGAAGCAATCGATCGACATGGTCGACACCGTCCATACGCTCGAGCAGTCCGTACAGCTCCGACCGGTGCACATCCCGGCCCAAAGGCCAGCCGGTTCCGTCCGGACCGCCCGTGACCGGATCGAAATAGGCCCGGGTCTCCTGATCGGCCGCTTCCAATACCGCTTTTTCATTCCGATTGGTTTGCAAAGAAATCAAAGCCCCGATCGCGACATCCTTATATTTCGGCGCAGTCACGTGAACGCGGGTGGTGATCAACCGCCTCGAATTTAAATACGCCTTTACTTTTTGCCTGAGCAGATCGGTCGGCGCGCCGTTGCTTTGATAAAGAGCCGAACCGCTCTGGTTCGGAAGGATCATGACCGTGACATGGCCCCGTTTTTCTTTGTCCTTAAGGCTGTATTCAAGGTCGCGGTTGTTGATGCAAACCGCCCGGCCGGCCAAACCGGCCTCCAGCTCTTCCATGCACTCCATGGCCAGGTTCTCGTAATCCCGACTCGTGATGGCGCGGGTCTGCCGCGCCAGGGCGGCCAAACCGGTCCGAATCTTCGATTCCAGATCCCCCTCCGCGCTCGGTTCCATGCCGATCAATTGCAAAAACTGCAGATAATGCTCGTCCGGAATCCGGTTCAGGCGAAAAAGAGTCATCTCCGCAAGCCAGGCAAACAGTTCCAGCAAGGTGATGCCGGGATCGGAAGGATTATGATTGGTCCATTCCTTGTTATAAACCGGAATGAGCATCCGGGCTTCGTTCAATAAATCGTCGAAGCTTTTATCGTCCAGATCAGGTATGGGTAATGACATAAGTTCCAGCCTTTTAGGCTATAGGCTGAAGGCTATAGCCGGAAAAACATATTGTTCTTGATCATTGTTGTAATCTTTTTTAACTCTCGCCCTCTTGACCCTTTTCTCCCTCTAAATTTAGGCACTTTAGTCACTTTTTACTTTAGTCACTTTTACTTTTCATGCTCCTGTATGTTCTTCCCTATAGCCTAATAGTCTTCAGTCTTCAGTCTTCAGTCTTCAGCCTTTAAGCTTCTCCTTGGACATCTCCTTGCCGAAGCACCAGCGGCAATAGTCGAATTTCCTTTTTTGAAAAGAAACATCGTTTAAGTCTCTCACAAACAATCGATGCGCCCGGAGCGTTTTATCGATTTTGCAATTCGGATTTTCGTTCTTGAGATCGTGCAACTCCTTGGTGCTGGAATTATACAGATAGGGAAAAACCGGTTCCTCTTGCGCGGTTCGGTTCACGAAATGGGCGCCCGAATACACCAGGGAATGATCGTCGATAAAAACGGTTTCCACCCGGTCGCTGCAGCCCTCGAGCTCGATGCTTGCGGTTTTATCCTGGTAATGAATGCGGCCTTTGTCCTTGCTTTCAAAAACCGCGGTCTTCAGAAAAACAACCGGGCTCAGGGACGAAACATCGTTGAGAATATAAGACCGCACGCGGCTGTCGGTCGTGGCCAGGTTGCTTCCCCGCGGATAAACGACCTCGCTCGTTTGCGCCGCCAGGGGCGCGCATTCCAGCAGATCGCCGCTGACCGACCGGACAGCCAGTTGCAGGCTCTCCTTGCCGTGCGTGAGCGCCACGACATCGCCCTCTTTGAAACCGATCGCCCGCAACGTTTTAAAAGCCGTATTGACGGGAACCGTCTCCGCCGCGACAAAACAAATCTGATCGTCAGTAGACCGGATGGCGGCGCCCGCCGGCAGCTTATAGGGCAATTGCAGAAGGGTATGGAGTTGCAGCGTATAAATCTGAACCGCAGGTTTCAAAACCAGATCTGTGACATAATCCACGCCCTCGATTTTTTCGATGAGTTCATAAACTTCGGAAATCGGAACCGGCCGGCCGAAATCCCATCCTTGGCCTTCGGCTCCGCCCTGCAAAGGATGAAAAAAGGTGTGCAAGCTGTCCAAAATCCGGCCCTCGACGATCTTGGCCTGATTCATAGAAGTAAAAGCGACCGATACTTCGCTGCCGATCTTGATATAGCCGGGTCCCAGCAGATTGATCTGCGACGGATACGCCGTCAGATACGTCGATGTTCTCGCAAACAAATACTCTTCGATCTCGTTCAGCAGCTCCCGGCTGGGCAGGGGCTTGGCCTCCGCGCTTTCCGGGACCACGATCAGCGTAATCCGGCCGGGCTTGTATTTTAAAGCCGTGTCGGTTGTGGGCAGGCATTTCACTTTGGCGACCTTGGGCGAGGCTTCCCGCGCCAACCACTCGAAATCTTCATAGGTCACGGCCCGTTGCCGGTTCTTGATCGTTTGCGGGCCGCGCACCCGCACATGGTCCAGGTCTTCCATATCGAAGCCGCCTTCGGCCGCGACCGGGTTGGCGACCGAATCGATATAGGGAAAAGTAGTCCGCAATTTGGCAAGCGCCCGGGCCGCGACATTTCCCTTTTCGCCTCCGCCGTATTGATATTGGCGGCAACGGATGTTGTCTTTGCCGGCCGGCGGAATCAGGCCTCGTACGCCGTCGCCGAAGGTGATTTCGCCCTTGTTGCGATCCAGGATATAATGACGGCTGCCCGGCCCGGAAAAATGAAAATGGACCACTTCATGCCAGCGCACCAGGATCTCGGTGACGTTTTCCGCGGCATCCCGGGTTTCCGCGACCGCCTCCTTGCCCTCCTCGGCCAGGATGACTTTACGTTCTTCTTCCGTCAAGGCGGTTTCACGCACGCAAACCTCCTGGCCCGATAAGACCGGGGCATGCGCAAACGAAAAAGACTGATCCGGCTTCCCGTTGCTCGAGCCCAGGATCTCGTCGCGCAACGTGATCCGGTTGTGGGCCCAAACCGCGTTACCGTAAAGGGATTTCAGCTTCGGGGCATCGGCATAGGTTCCCGCTTCCAGCCGGGCGCGGATCCAGAAATATTTTTGCCCGAATTTGAGCCCGGAACTCAGATCGTCCGGAGCCATAAAGCGGATCATCTCCTGCTTGGTCAAGTTCATGGTCCGGTCTTCTACGCTTAAAATGGACCAGGTTTTATTGTTCCAGTACTCCCAAGCCGCAATGGGCGCCGCCTGGCCATGCGGAACCTGGGCCGCGGAAAACAGAGCCGGCTCCAAGGGAAAAAACAAATTCACCGGCAGCGCGCCGATATCCCGGTCAAACCCCAGATACACGGCGGGTTGCTTGTCGGATACCGGCTCGAAAGGCGCGAACGACAAGCCGGCCGTATTGTTTTTCAAGCTTTGGTCCTGATAAAGAAAATCGTTATAGGTCAAAACTATTTTTAGATTTTCAGCGACTGTTTCTAATTCATATTTCAAACTCAAACTTTTGACGGACGGCCATTGATAGGTGGCCGGGATGTAGATCCATTCCGTTTTCTCGACCAACCCGTCCTTATCGACATCCAAATCGATCGCTGCCGTTGCCGGTGCGGTCTTTTCTGTTTTCTCCGGCGTGCCGTCGGCGGCATTCACACCCAAGTCGACCGCCGTCTCCCGGCCGGTTGCCGGATCCTTGACGATTTTCTTTTTAATGCCGTTGACCGCGACAACTTGATATTTTCCGTTTACGGTAAGGGCCACAACCGGAACTATTTTCTTTTTGACACCGTCAAATACGACGACTTTATATTTCCCGTTTACGGTTTGTTCCTGATACTTGGCCTCTTCTCCGTAATTGCCGCCGATGATGCGGACGCGGATCCAATAGTTCTCTTCTCCGTTGAGCGGATAGACCCCGACGGCCGGACATTTGAAAACCACCTCACCGCTTTTCATGAACGCATTGGTTGTGTCCCGAAACGCAGCAGGCGGCACAGTCGCGGAAACGCCTTGTTGACTCGTTTCTCCGATCGTGAGCCACTTCTTTCCGTCGCAGAATTCCCAGATCAGTTTAATACCGGTCGTATTCGGAACGTTTTCATCCGAAAGCGTGACCTTCAGGGTGACGATCGCCCCTTCTTTGGCGAAAACCTCTTTGGATCCCAAATAAAAAGTATCGTTGAACTTGGGCTTTTCGCCAAAAGGACAAAAATCCTTAGTCAGATCGATCGGGAGGTTGTTATAAAACGCCAGATCCGACGCCACGGACGCGGCCGGTTTCACGGCCACGGATGCGCGCATCCGGTCGATTTCGGGCAAGGCCTCCCGGGGAATGGGCTTGGTCGCTTCGGCGTATATCCAAAAACTCTTCCAGCTCTTCTCTATGCCGCCGGCCTTCTCGAACCCGGTAAGGGTCTGCTCCGCCAGGCCGTTGACTTTCTCAAAGGAAATCGAACCGCTTTTCAACAGACGGATGACCTCTTTGTCCTGGCCCGCAACGGGAGTCAACGGCGCCGGCTTGGAAAGATCGTCGGCATAGCCGTACCATTGAACTTCCCAATCTCCGGCCTGGAGCGCCTTTTGTTTCAAGGTTATCTCGATGGTCAGCGTGGATTCTTCTTTAAAACCGAAGAGCGTATCATGCCCGAGAAACAGGCGGTGCGGCAACAACTCGCTGCCCGTAAAAAGGACTTCGGCCTGGCCCGGTACTCCTTCGAACCAAACCGGGCTGTGATCCCGGTAGCGATCGGCGCCGGGCTCGATACTCACCGCTTTTACGAGTTTGGCCGGGATAATGGTGAGGTCCTGATCGGTCTCGAAAACAACCTCGGTTTTATCCGGCGCTTTTCCGGCCACCTGGGTTCCGGCCGGCACAAAACCGTATTGGGTGGCGCCTTTGGCCATGGTGAAAACCAAAGACGTGCGCGCCACCCGCGGCGGCGACAAGCGGATGCCCATCAGGTCCAGAAAGGCCAGGAAATTCTTGTCCGGCACCCGGTTCAGTCTCTGAATGACGATATCCGTCATCCGCGCAAAGATCTGGACCAGCGTATCGTCCGCCTGCCCGGCCTTGATTTCCGTTTGGCCGGCCCACTCCGGGCAATAATGGACGATTAAATTCTTGGTCAGCTCGATCAGATCTTTTTGATTTCTGCTGTCGATTTTCGGCGCTTTGATCATTATCCCTGTGTACTCTCCAAATAAAAAGGATAAACGAGATTTCTTTTGGTATTGATCGTTTTTATCTTATATTCGATGTCGACATTAAGTCGGTTTCCTTCCTCCCGGTCCGGGGCGGCCGACACATTCAATACTTCTATTCTTGGTTCCCATTTCAGCAGCGCTTCCTTGACATGGATCGTGACCATGGTTGCGGTGGAGGTGTTATTCGGCGCAAAAACCAATTCATGTATTCCGCAGCCGAAATCGGGCCGCATCACCCGCTCGCCCTTGACCGTACCCAGAATAATGAGAATGGACTCCCGGATGGATTCCTCGCCCTCGGAAAAGGCTATGCGGACATAATCCGTGTCTTTCTCGGTCGCCACGGGAAATTTCCACCCCTTGCCCAGAAAATCGCTTGTCGTCATTTAGCCTCCGATCATCACGGTCCCCACCGCCAGGACCGTGCCGGCCGGCAAGTCGGCCGGATCGTTGCAGGTTTCGGCCATATCGCCGTTCCGCGCCGCTTTCTTGCCGTTGATCTTCACCGTGGCGCTCCCCATCTTAATGGTCGCCTTGTTGCCGGGCGGACTTTGAAACGGCCCGCCCTGGGGAATATGCGGCGGCGTATTCGAAGCCGTCGAATCCACCGTGGCCGCGGCCATGCCCATGATCTTCACGTCCGAACTGAGTCCGCCGTCGATGATTCCGACAAAAGGGTGCGGCAGCGGCGTGGGTATCGGCGAGGGCGCGGCCGGAATCATGACGATGTGGATGTCCGTTGCCATGATTTGGTCTCCTTGTTTAGCCGCCGGTTGCGCCATAAAAAGTGCCTAAAGTGAACTAAAGTTTAAAGTGACTAAAGTTTGAAGAAGTGACAAAAAAAACTAAAATTTAAAGCGCCTAAATTGTTTTTTAACTTTAGCTCACTTAAAACGTTAGGCACTTTAGTCACTTCTTTTTCTCCCAATTGATGTAAAAATTGCCAATAATTCACTGTTTTCCTTATAAATTGATCTTAATTTTACTTCAGGAATCCAATTTAACTCTTTAATGATTTCCAGCCAATATTGAGTTTCGCTGGCTTCGCTTTCGCAAATTTTTATTTTATTCTTAAAATCCGCTTTGCTTCTGGCCCGATTGGCCTCTCGGTAATTAGCCCCAATCGACGTGCCTGATTTGGTAATTTGATTCCGGATCACTTTACCTTCGGAAGTGTTCGGCAAAGCGACCGCCAGCCGGACAGTCTCAACAGCGAATGCTCTGGTTCGTTTTTCAAGACTTTTTGCAAATTCCTTATTATCCATTTCTTCCAACTTTAATCACTTATAACTTTAGCTTCTTCCCTCTTTGCCCACTTTAGGCACTTCTCTCTTCCTCCAACTTTAGTCACTTTAAACTTTAGTTCACTTTAGACACTTCTTTCCCAAACTTTAGCTCACTTTAGGCACTTCCTCTTCTTCCTCAACTTTAGTCACTTTAAACTTTAGCTCACTTTAGGCGCTTCTTAATTAATGTTGACCGTCGCCCCCTTAATCGTATTGTTCCCCGACGCCTTGAGGTCCAGATCGGCCGAAGCTTCCAGCTTGGTTCCGGCCGAGGACTTGATCTCCACATCCTTGGCGTCCAGGCTGATCTTGCCGTTTTTGGCCGAAAGCTCGATGTCCTTGTCCGAAGTGATCGTGATCTTATTGTCCTTGGTGCTGATCACGATGGAGTTCTTCTCGGTCTTATCCGTGATTTCGATCGTTTCCTCGCCCTCCTTGTCGTTCAGGCGGATGATATGCCCGCTGCGCGATTGAATCACCCGGACATTGTTTTCCCCGTCGCTGTTCGTTTCCGGCGGCACATCCGTCCCGTTCCATAAAGCGCCGATGACATAGGGCAGGGCCAAATCGCCGTGCTCGAAAGCCACCAGCACTTCATCGTCCACTTCCGGCAGAAAAAAAGCGCCGCGTTCCTTGCCGGCCATAAAAGAGACCACTCTGGCCCAATGCGATTCATCATCGCCGCTCAGACGCGGAATCTTGACTTTCACCCGTCCCAGACCATCTTCATCCTTGTTGTTGGTGACGACCCCGACCACCACGCCGTACATCCGGTTCGACCGTTCCCTTTTATGCTCCAACAAGTCGGCAATGCTCATATCCCGGTCCTCCTGACCTTGAAGGTCGTGGCATAACCCTGGGCATCGATGGAATGCGTGGCGCCGATCACATAATAAGCTCCGCTGAACCGGTCGCCGATCCCTTTAATTTCCAGGGTCTTGCCCGCCCGGATATCGGCATTGCCGCTGCAAGTCCCTTCGCCGCTGATAAACTCTTTTAAAAAAGCGTTGTACCGCGCCTTGGCGATGTTTTCCGCGTCCGTGGCGTCGATCACGGCCTCGTCGATGAT
>RPPU01000169.1 GCA_003819975.1 Desulfobacteraceae bacterium | reverse complement strand
CACCTCAAAAATCATGTCAAAGGCTGGCGCTGCGGTATCCTGGCGCCCGCCGCTGCTCCGCTCAAGGAAATCGGACTGAAACCCCAAAAACAAGCGCCGTTCTTGAACGGCATGGTTCCGGTGAAGTTGGTGGTGTTTGATATTTATTAGAAGAAAAGGATGAAGGCTGAAGGATAAAGGATGAAAGAAGAAAAGAGGAAAAGATGAATAAAGAAAAGCCGGAGGATTTGAGAACAAGAACAAAAAGGTTCGCGCTGGAGATCGTTCGTTTTTACTCAAAATTACCGAAAAGTACAGAAGCTCAAGTTATCGGTAAACAGATGCTTAGATCCGGGACATCCGTGGGCGCTCATTATTGCGAAAGCATTCGAAGCCGCTCCAATGCAGAAGTTATCAGCAAACTGGAAGGCGCTTTGCAGGAATTGGAGGAAACTCGGTATTGGCTTGAATTGGCCACAGAATCCGGTATAATAAGTCCCAATAATACCTCAAGCCTTACCGCGGAAGCCGATGAACTTACGGCTATCCTTGTCACCTGTGTTAAGAGAGTAAAGGTTCGACGATCTTGATTTTTTTCATCCTTTATCCTTCAGCCTTCATCCTTTTTTATGGATGAGAAAGTAGATCGCACTTTTTAAAAAACGAAATGCAAAAAAAGTTACGGAACTTATAAATGGAGGCAAAGCTATGAACAAAACCAAAAAAAATAATCGCATTATAGTGTTTTTTGCCTTTTTTGTCGGTCTAACCTTAGCAATGGCCTTTACTTGCTTTTCCCAACAAACCGACAAAACCATTATCGATGAATGGAAGGCGGTGGCCGTTCCTCCGGCGCCGGAGCTGAAAGAAGTGCCCGTCAATCCCAAAGAAACCGCCTTCCTCGTGCTGGACATACAGAAATTAACCTGCAACCCGGAAAACAGGCCACGTTGCATTGCCTCCTTGCCGAAAATCAAGGAATTCCTTCAACGAGTGCGTGCAGCCAAGATGATGGTCGTCTACAGCTTGGCCGGAACAGTTACGGCCGAAGACATCCTTCCCGAAGTCGCGCTTCTGGGCGGCGAACCGGTCGTGCGCTCGAGCGTGGATAAATTCTACAACACCGATCTTGAAAAAATCCTGAAAGACAAAGGCATTAAAACCGTTATCATTTGCGGAACCGCCGCCAATGGCGCGGTCCTGCACACCGCCACCGGCGCGGCCGTGCGCGGCTTTCAGGTGATCGTGCCCGTGGACCTGATGTCGGCCGATCTCTATGCCGAGCAATACACGGCCTGGCATTTGGTTAATGCACCCGGCAGCCGCAGACAAACGACTTTGACTAAAACCGGTTTGATAAAGTTCTAAAGAATTATTCACACAGAGACACGGCGATCACGGAGTTTTTTTAATACTATTAAATTCATAACAAGGAAAGATGCCTTATGAAATCATTGATCATCATTTGCGGAATCATCAGCGCCCTATTAACCCTGTTTCATATAGCCTTCTGGTGGATACTGGACTGGCCCGCCGGCCTGGCTTATATGACCGCCGAACACCGCATGCTCATGCAGACCTTTAATTTCTGCATGATTCCGATTTTTATCTTTTTCACCTACTCTTTGTTTGCCTTACGCGAAGAAATTCTGACCACCCGCATAGGCCGCGCTCTGCTATGGGCAAATGCCGGCCTTTATCTTTTCCGTTCCGCAGCGGAGTTGATTTTCGGCAACATTCGGACTTCCGAATCTCAATTCTTTTTTATTTTATGTTTGGTTATCGGTGTTCTTTTCATAGTTCCGACCTTAAAGAAAAAGATAAAGGATGAAGACGGAAGGATGAAAAATTAAAACAAAATCGGATCTTACTGAAAAGACTGATGGACCAATGGCCATTCTGGTTACCTGTGTTAAAAGAATAAAGGCTCGCTGAAGGTCAAGTCCTGATTTAAAGTTGTCACTTTTTAAAAATGATGATTCAACTCAATTGACACCTTTTGGAGTGCACGGACGCGTCACACGAGGGCTCCTGCCCTGGTCCGCGCTTTTAAAGCGGCGACGCGTCGCCGCATTCCAAAATTGACCCTGGTTTCTCGTTTCTCACCTTCATCATTCGATATTCGGAGTTCGATATTCGATATTCTCTTTTCCTAACCGATTTTTCATCCTTGATCCTTCAGCCTTCATCCTTTTACTTGAAAAGGTTCAAATGCCCTATCAAATCGTCAAATCGAATAAATTAAGCGATACTCAAATCAGAGACATCAACAACCTGGTTTCATTATGCAACCGCCACGATCGTCTCCAGTATTCATTCGACCCGAACGACAACTTCAAGAAAAAAGCGGATATCAACCATTTCCTGCTTTATGACGCGGATAAGCTCTTAAGCGTCGTCATCTTGTTTACGCCCCGCAACGAGGCCGAGGTTTCGGCTTTTACCCATCCCGAGTTCAGAAGAAAAGGATTGTTTTCGAGTCTTTTGAGCGCAGCAGCCGCCGAGCTCTCCCGGCGCCGGATTCCCGACTTTTTGTTTGTCTGCGATAAAAGTTCGCAAGACGGCCAAAAGGTTGTGACGCATTTAAAGGCGGTTTATGAATATTCGGAATTCGCCATGAAATTAAACCCGGAAAAAATACCGGATTTGACCATGGACCCGGCCCTGCAGATTCGGGAAACAAAACCGGCTGATCGGCCGACGCTCATAAAAATCCGTAGGGCTTCATTCCGGGATCAAACCGATGAATCTTTTATGCCGTTTTTTTTAGCGGAAAACCGTGTTGTTCACACTCTGTTCTATCATCACGAGATCATCGGGTTGATCGCGGTCTATGATGACGGCCAAAAATATTATATTCACGGCTTCGCCATCGACCCCCCATACCGGGGCAAAGGCTTGGGCGGCCAGGCTTTGCATTTTATCGTAAAAAAATTCAGGAACCTCGACCCCAGAAAAGATATCGAACTTGAAGTTCAGACCGAAAACATCCGGGCGCTTTCCCTATATGAAAAGATTGGGTTCAAGGTGTTTACGGCATACGATTATTCGCGTCTGCCGTTGAAAAATTATACAATATCAAACAGTTAGCGTTTTTCTTGCAATTTTGCATTTTAAATGCATAATTGTATGAGTTACCGTTCAAACGGCCAGAGGATATCCTGATGAGATTGGATCCGGGACAGATTGAAGTGATCGACGACGACATGGCGGAAGTGTTCAGGCACAAAAGCCCGGCAGAACGAATTGAAATCGGATTTAACATTTGGATATCCGCCCGGAAAATGTTGGCCCATCATCTTCAAAAAACGCATCCTGACTGGGATGAAAAAGCGGTCGAACGGGAAGTCACCCGGAGATTCCTAAATGGGACCTTATGAATTACTGCAAAAAGTTGTTGGGATATTCGAACGGCTTCATATCCCCTATATTGTAACCGGCTCTGTCGCCGCCATGGCCTATGGCGAGCCTCGCCTGACGAATGATATTGATATCGTTGCCGGAATTAAAAAAGAGCATATTTGGAATTTACTACAAGCTTTTCCTGCCGAAAAATATTACATAAGCGAAGAGATGATACGCGAGGCCATACGGAATCAGGGTCAATTTAATATCATCCATCCATTTTCCGGTTTAAAAGTGGATATTATCATTCTTCAAAATACCCCTTTTGATGTAAGCCGCTTCAAGCGTATCCGCCGCATCCAACCGGCAGAGTCTTACGAAGCCAATTTTGCAGCCCCTGAGGACGTGATCATTAAAAAGATGGAATATTACAAAGCCGGCAGTTCTGAAAAACATCTTCGGGATATAACCGGTATCTTGAAGGTCAGTGGAACAGATGTAGACCGATCATATATTTCGTCATGGGCTGATCATCTCGGATTGACTGAAATTTGGAAAGCGATTCTAAAAAAGCTTGATGAGAAAAATAAAATAGCGTCTGAATAATATTATTTTCATATTTTTAATTTTACATACACAGGGAGTAACCAATGAACACTCATGTTCCGAACCGGGAAGAGGCCTTGGCTCTGCTCAAGGAATTCAATGGCAACGAGTCGCTCATCAAACATGCCCTGGCGGTCGAAGGGGTTATGCGCTACATGGCCCAAAAAAAGGGCGAGGATGCGGACAAGTGGGGGCTGATCGGCCTGATTCACGATCTGGATTACGAGCAATATCCGGAGCGGCATTGCCAAAAGACCAAAGAAATACTGACAGAGCGCGGCTGGCCCGAGGAATACATCCGGGCCGTGGTATCGCACGGCTGGGGCCTTTGCACCGATGTCGAACCGCAAACGACCCTGGAAAAGACGCTCTATGCCATTGACGAATTGGTCGGGTTTGTCACGGCCTGCGTGTTGGTGCGACCCTCCAAAAGCGTGATGGATCTTGAAGTCTCTTCCGTGCGCAAAAAATGGAAGCAAAAAGGATTTGCAGCCGGCGCCAACCGCGACGTGATCGAAAAAGGGGCCCAGATGATGGGCGTGGAATTGGAGGCGCTGATTGGCGATGTGATCATGGGCATGCGCGCCATCGCGCCGACGATTGGAATGTAAGAAGAAGATTCACCACAGAGGCGCAGAGGTCACAGAGATTTTATATTTTGTGCTTTAAGAGTGTTTTTAGGGCCATGAAACAGCTAACTCCTTGAAATGAGAAAAGCATGCTTTTGCTGCCAAAGAAACGGGAATCATTAATAAGGTAAAGGAATGAACATGAATATTTGGATAATGGCCATTATTGTGGGCGCCGCAGCAGGTATTTTCGGAGGTCTTTTCAAAAAATTTACCGGAATTAATGTATCCGATTGGATTGGCGGGATTGCCGTCGGATTACTCGTTGTCTTAGCCAGCAAATGGCCCTAAAACCCGAATAAGTAGATCACCATCACTTCCCGCTGCGGGTGTTTTTCTCTACGATCCGCTCAACAGCAACGCCGGTTTCAGATTTTTTGAAACCGGCTTTAGAAAAATAATAATTCTTCTCTGCGATCTCTGCGCCTCGAGTGAAACGGGCGGTGAAATATTATCTTACTAAACGACAATCGTATTTGGAATCAAAAAAATCTTGAAACAATTAAGACAACCAGAATAATTTCAATGGTCCAAAGAATGAGCTCAGCCAGTTGAATGCCGGGTTTGACTTCATTGGGCTCGAAGATTTTGTTGGCCTGTTCCATTTTTTTCAGGGCCCATTGTTTGCTGTCCATGATCATTTTCCTTTACATCTCGATGTAAGATTTCTCACATACGTTCGAAATGACAGAATCTATTGACTGCTGTTTAGCGGCTAAACGCCTATTTCCTTGCGCATTTGCTGCAGGTCTTTGTAGCCCGCTTCCCCGGTCAAACCCTGCAGAATCCGGCCCAACACTTGCCAGGTCGGCAGAATACCTTGCGGAGGCAATACCGCCGGAACCGTTGCGCATTTTTGGCCGTCTACACCGATAAAAGTGCCTTCATTTTCAAAAGAGAACAAGGCCGGTAAAACCACCTGGGCTTTTTTCAAAAGCGGTTCTTGATAAAGCGCCGTCACGACCAGGAACTCGACTGCTTGCAGAGCCGCGCCAACCCACTCGGCCAGAGGTTCTTTGGCCGGATTATGACCGGCTTGAAAAAACAATCCCTTGATCTTGCCTTGCCGGGCTGTTTCCAGGATTTGGGCGGTGCCGGTTCCGGCTTCCGGATTCAAACCGGCCGGACGTAAGGCGGCTCCGGATGCCACGACCGGAATAAACCCGAATTGGACCTGTTTCTCTTGCACACCCTTTTGGGCTGCAAATAATCCGGACAGAGCTTGTTTCTTATCCGCTTCATGGCTCAAAATAATCATAACCTTATCGGCAGCTTTATACAGATTGCTCAGCCCCGGATCCGCATTCCGGTTTTGCAAAAGATCGGCAAGCAGATCCAAAGCATGATTAGGCGCTTGCTGCAGATGCAGGGCTGCGCGCGGGGTCAAATTCCGGTCTTGGCCGATCAGAACCAATTTGCCGCCTTTGAGAATCATGCGGTGCAAAGCCGCTTCAAGCAGCGGCAGGGTTTGGGAAAGCCCGGAACCCACAACGATCACGAGATCCTGATGTTCAATCTCCGTATAGGCCAGAGTCAAACCCGCCAATGCCCTATCTTTTAGGGCTTCTGTTCCGGCCGGACTCATCACGGCCGCCTGGTTCACGGAAAATCCGTTGCGGACCAGTTTGCCGAATAAATAGAGTTCTTCCAGGGTTCCTTGGCCCAAACTGATGCCGGCCAAAGCCTGGGATCCGGTATTCTTCTTGATATCGCTGAAGCCTTTGATCACGGCCTGAATCGCTTCATCCCAGCCGGTCTCGACCAGTTGGCCCTGTTTACGCACCATGGGCCGGGTAATGCGATCCGGACTGTCGCAGCCCGCTATGGATTCAAAACGTCCCCGGCTGCAAAGATGACCCATGGCCGGCAAGCTCGGCAATCCGTCCACGGCCAATACTTTTTGACTGAAATATCCAATGCGCGTGCGGCAGCCTAACGAACAAAAATTGCAAACCGATTCGGCCCAGGTCAACGGCCATGGACCCGGTTTGGCCCAGGGACCCCGATTGCTCAGAGTGCCGGTCGGGCAAAGCGCGGTGCATAAACCGCAGTTGTCGCAATGGTCGTTAAAGAGGACTTGATGATGCCGGTATTGATTCAGCGCACCCACCCGCTCCAATTCCACCCGGACCGCTTTCCGGCCATGATACTGCTCGCAAGCTCTTTCGCACGTACGGCATACAATGCACTTGCCGTTTTCAACTGCTATATAGGGATGCTGTTCTAAAATCTTGAAAGGTGTGTTCGGCGACGGCCGGATCACCAGTTCGCGCAAGCCGATATCGTGCGCGGTCTTCCGGATGCGGCAGTCTTCCACGGCCTGGCACCCGCAGGAAAGGCAGCGTAATGCTTCAGCCCGGGCCTGGTCTTGGCTCAAACCCAGCTCCACTTCCTTAAAATTGCCTTTGCGCTCCGGCGGTTCGATCATGGGCATATGTGCGCGCGCCAGTTTGGGACGGTCATCAAAATTGCTTTGGTCCACTTCCGTGAGTTTGGCCCCTTTGCTGAACAGAAACGGCCGTTTCGCGGCTACGGGTTGACCCTTGAGAAAACGGTCGATCGCTTCCGCAGCCCGCCGGCCGCCGCCGATCGCTTCCACGACCGTGGCCGGACCCGACATCAAATCGCCGCCCGTAAAAATACTTTCCAGATTGGTATGGCCGGTCAGGGCATCGCCGCTGACCGTGCTGTCGCGGCCGAATTTTAAAGTCTTGGCAACCGGATCTTTTTGCAGCACCGGTCCGTCCGCGACCTGGCCCACGGCCATGATGACCGTATCGAGTTCCACGGTGAATTCCGAACCCGCGATCGGCATGGGCTTGGCCCGACCCGATTCGTCCACGCCGCAAAGATCCATGCGCACGAACTTGAGACCGGTCAGGCGGTTGTCGCGGCCTTCCATCCCGGTCGGCGCCACGCACAACTCCAGTTTGACCCCCGCCAGCGCCGCTTCATCGACTGCAATGGCTGGCGGCGGCATCTCCTGGCGCGAACGCCGGTAAAAAATCGTGACTTGTTCCGCGCCTAAGCGCAGACTGGTGCGCGCGCAGTCCATGGCCGTGTTGCCGCCGCCGATCACCGCCACGCGTTTGCCGATCCCGGTATCCTCGCCCAAGCCGACTTGAGACAAAAAGATCGTGCCGTATTGGATGCCCCGGGTGCCGGGCGGCACAAATTCGAGTTCACGGTTGACGGCCGCGCCGATGCCTAAAAATATAGCGTCGAACTTCTGGGCTCTCAGATCGGCCAGGGTAAAATCACGGCCCCAGACTTTTCCGGTCTGCACCTGGACCCCCGCGCTTAATATGGCTTCTATTTCACGATCCAGAGTCTTCTTGGGCAGCCGATATTCGGGAATGCCGTAACGCAGCATGCCGCCTAATTTTGGATAGGCTTCGAATATAGTGGGCTCATGCCCCCGCAAGGCCAGATAAAAAGCAGCACTAAGCCCGGCCGGCCCGCCGCCGATCACGGCCACTTTTTTGCCGGTACTAGGTTCCGGTTGGATGCCGAGATCGGCGATATTTTGATAGGCAATATCGCAGCAAAAACGTTTGAGGTGATTGATATTCACCGGAGCATCCACCCGGTTGCGCCGGCAATTGGCTTCGCAGGGATGCGGGCAAACCCGGCCGCAGGTCATGGGCAGCGGATTATTCTTCAGGATCAACCGGGCCGCTTCCACATACCGGCCCATAGCGATCAAGGCGATATAGCCCT
>RPPU01000168.1 GCA_003819975.1 Desulfobacteraceae bacterium | reverse complement strand
CTTCGGTGATGATATAGACTTCTTCAATGGCGGAGCCTTTTTTCAAAATTGTTTTTTTGGCATGCATGTTCTCATGATTGGGCTTATTCCCGTTGGACAAGGTCACGGCGCGGTTCGTGATTTGAGCCAAACGACCGGCCATGCTTAAGAGGATTTTTCTAAAATCCAGGGACAAAGATGAATATTCCTTGGCCAGGTTTTGAAGGTCCAAAACGCCTAATTGTACTTCACCCATGGCCGTGACCGTCGCGGTACGGGTGATTTTTTTATGTAAGAGGGACATAATGGATCCGATAAAATTCCCTTCGCCCAAGACCGCGACCGGCATGGAGCCCCGGGGGGTTTGTTTGGAAACTTTGACTTTTCCCTCCATAATCACCCAGATCCAGCCGCCATGGCCGCCTTCGGTGACGATTTCTTGTCCATCATGAAACTTCTCTTCGCTGATGACGTCCGCAAAATTAACCCCGGGTCCTTTGATGACCGGCAATGTTTTGGGCGCAAGGTCGGGGCTCTTGGTTTCCCGGCGCTCAACCGGGGCCGTCATTTTTTTGATTTTGCCTTCATCCAGCAGGCGCATGGCATCCAGCACGACTTGCATCAGAGACTGATTGATCGTGCGGTTTACATGATCCACCGGCTCTTTTAAAAACTTGAAATCAGCGCTGGTCCATCCAAAAAGGGCGTAAACCGCTTCAAGGCCGTGCCTGGGACCGCACGTGCCGTGAAGCAATTCACCGTTCAAAAAAAAGATCTGACCCGGAACGGGGAAAGCGGGGTTGGAAATGAACAAAACGCCGGTACTGCTGCTTCCATTCAGTAATTGCATCACATCACTCAGGCTGATTCCGCTCAAATTGCCTTGAAGTAGAACCTTCTTTTCCATACGCGAACTCCGTGGCCCTGCGTTTTGATGAATATTTTTATCGCCCTAAAATACGATCTTGATCCCGCCCATCAGGCACACTACCTTATGGGTTGACGGATAAGGGTGCAAGGATGGTGCCTGAAGCGAAAAAAGCAAAAATACATTTATTAACCTTTCGAAATTAATGCGGATTTTGAATGGAAGCAGCGACGGAGTGATTTTATCAGGCATTGGAAATGTCGATAAAGGCATACGGGGCCGTATACAAAAGGGCACACCGGGAAGTGGAGCTGGGCGGCATACGATTTAGGCTTAAATAGAGGATATTTTAAAAATGTTATTTTAAGAAAACGAAAGCGTTAAAGCCCTGCATTTTTTAAACCGCGTGATTCGGTTTTCGATTTTTGAGATATCCGGTAATGAAAAACAAAAAAAAGCGGGCCAAGCCCGCTTTTCCATATGATCAAATAGGAGCCGGAAAAATTAAGCTACCATATCTTTTACTCTTTTTAAGGGCCGGATTTTAACGACATTACGGGCCGGTTTGGCTTTGAAAAGGGTCTCTTCGCCGGTGAAGGGGTTGATGCCTTTGCGGGCTTTGGTGGCCGGTTTACGTTTGATTTCAATCTTCAGAAGACCGGGCAACACGAATTTGCCGATATTCCGTTTGCTGAGGTGGCTTTCGATAAGCAGCGCCAATTGTTCGAAAACCAGGGAGACTTGTTTTTTTGAGATGCCGGCATTTTCAGCTACCACAGCCAAAATGGCAGATTTGTTCAACGGAGCGTTGATTGGGGTTAGTTTTTTTGCCGCATTTGCCTTTGTGCCTTTTTTGTTTGCTGCCATAGAGATTTCCTTTCTTATGAAAAATGTTTTTGGTACCTTCCTTATAGGGTTGCTATCAAGGATTGGTTAAACAATTTTAAAACCTAAAGCATTGGAGTTGGGGCTGTAATATATAGGGTTTTAAAACAATGTCAACCCATATTTTACAATCTTTCATCTTTATGCTTTTCGCCGGTTTTTAAATTTTATTTTTACCCCAGGGTTTTAAGGCTGAAATGAATACCGCAAAACCAAGGGTCGCAGCCTGAAAGGTTCCGAAAAAAAATAACATGCGTTGATTGTGGAGATAAATCGGATCGGTTAAGGCAGCCAAGCCCAGGTTTCCGGCCAAATCGGTCATCTCGTTCAACCAGGGTCCCAATGGGTAGGTTCCGAAAATGACGCCATAAAGGCAAATACACCATTTGACTATAACCCACCTATGTTTAAACCAACCCCAATGGGTCCAAATGGAATAAACCAATCCGGACAATAGCGTTCCCAAGGCTCCGGGAATAATAATCCAATCGTCGACATATTTCAGGGTTGACATGATGCCGTAGAATTCTTTGGCATCCGGGGGAGAAATGAAAAATTGTTTGGAAGATAGGGCGAAAGCTCCGCCAACCCATAGGCAAACAAAAAACAGGTGCGCGGCTTTAAGCCATTTTTGCCCCTTGATTCCGATTTTTTTCATAGATATTTTTCCAAAATGTTTTTTTGATCCTGAGAATCCAGGATCAAAAAAACATGAATTCCGGCCAACCGGAACAGGAGTTCCAGTGTACCGGAACAGGAGTTCCAGCGAGAGCGCCGGAGTCCGTACGATAGTAAGCCGCTCGATTTTTTATTTTTTTATTATCGACAATCTTTTGTCGATAGGCGGGTTATGACCGCTTAAACAACAAAACCACAAGTCAGGATAAAAGTCCAGATAGGCTTTTGCAGACATGGAATAAAAAAAAGCCTGATGAAAACGATTGCATAGCAGTATAACCGGGCCCGAATGTTAAATTGGTAATAATATAACCAATTTAAGCATAAATTTTTTTGATGAATTTAAATAAAGCATAATTTTCACTATATTTGATTAAATATGTAAAACATGCATTAAAAATGAATTGACAATTTTTTTTAAAAAGTTATCCTAATCCAACAATCAGGCTGCCTTTTCCTTTTAGGCGGCCTTTGTTATTTCCGATTCTTAAATTCGGGACTCAGGAGTAACCTAACCCTATGAAACAGAAAACCATTGTGGTCGCCCTTGGCGGCAATGCCATTACCCGGGAATTTGAAGAAGGCAATATTCATCAACAGTTTGCCAATAGCCGTAAAAGTCTGCAAGGGGTGGCGGAGATGATCAAGTCCGGTTATAACGTCGTGATCAGACACGGGAACGGACCGCAAGTCGGCAACGCCTTCATCAGGGTGGAAATGGCCCGTAGCACCGTATCCCCGATTCCTTTAGGGGTTTTAGTGGGCGATACCGAAGGCGGCATGGGCTATATGGTCGAACAATGTTTGATGAATGTGCTTCATGAAAAAAAGGTCGCCGGGGTAAAAATCGCCACGCTGGTCACTCAAGTACTTGTCGATGAAAACGATCCTTCGATTCTCAACCCGACTAAATATGTCGGCCCGTTTTTTAAAAAAGAAGAGGTCGATGATTTAGTCAACATCCGCAAGTGGACCGTCAAGGAAGATCCGGGTCGCGGATATCGGCGGGTGGTCCCTTCTCCCAAACCGGTCCGGATTGTCAACCGGGAAGCCATCAAACTTTTATTGAGTCAAGGTTATGTGGTTATCGCCGCCGGCGGCGGGGGTATTCCGGTGTATATCGACCATCGCGGCTGGTATGAGGGCGTTGATGGGGTGATCGACAAAGACTTGGCTTCAGCGGTCATGGCCAATGACATTCAGGCCGAAATTTTGATTATTTTAACCGCGGTCGATAAGGTGGCCATTCATTTTAAGAAGCCCAATCAGGTTGATTTGGATCGGATGACCGTGGCGGAAGCAAAAAAATATCTGAACGAAGGACATTTTCCCGGCGGCAGCATGGGGCCGAAAATAAAAGCAGGGATCGATTTTTTGGAGGCGGGCGGCGAAAAAGTCGTGATTACTTCCATTGAAAAATCAGATCAGGCTTTGTCGGGGAATGCGGGAACCTTGATGGTCAAATAAAAGGACGATGACTCAACTTTTTATTCTAAAACATCGACAATTTATTATCGATAAATCTTAAATTGCCGCGTGCGTTCCAGTTAACAACTTAAATATCGAATATCGAACACCGAATTTCGAATCATGAAGGTTAAACTAAACGGTAACCGGAAAATTTCAAAGCTTTAAACTTCGATATTCGTTATTCAATTTTTACTGTCGTGAAAAACAAAGGCTCTGCCCTCGTGCGACCAAAGCGCTGCTCTCGATCAACCAGGGCGCTGCCCTCGCGTGAGCTTCGTCTTCCGGGCAGGGTCCCAGCCGATCATTCATTTCATTTGACATATCGGTCTTCTTTGCATAAAAATGTTAAAAAACAGGCATGCTATGGGAGAAAGGGTGCGATCATGGGGCTATTTGGCGCGAAAAGATATGGTTTGGCCCAGGAAATCATGAAGATTCACGATCTCCTGCTCAAGGATATGATCCGGTATTTTGAAAAGGGCAGCGGTATCCGGGGCCGGTTGCGAAAAGCCCGTCAGGTCGTGAGCAAATCCATGCGGCTCTCTAAGAAAAAAAAGATCAATGCCCTGGAAGTTCTCCAACCTGCGCTCAATGAATTTAAACAAATCGAAATCGAATTGAACCTGACCCGGGAAGCGCTGGGGGCTGTTTTTTCCAAATTGGACCGCACCTTGAAATTAATCGAGGAAGAGCGCATCAAGCAACCCCTGGCCATGATCGAGCGTTCCCGGGAGCTGATCCGTTTGCGCCGGTTTGACGAAGCCAGGCAAAATTTGGAAAAAATCAAAACGGATATTCAAAGAAAAATGTTGGCCAATATCCGCAATATCATCTTCGGCGGCACCTATGACGAAGTGCGCAACCTGAAGCAGGAGATCAGGGACAAAGCCAAGGCGACTGTTTAATTAGGTTGATCCGGGGCTCTGTTTTATGCATTCTCGTTTTCACGCGTTTATACGTTGAAACATCCATACTTATTTCCGTTAGACAAGATTAATCCCGTTAAAAATTTTTTTGGATTCAGGCCTGTGCCGACTTTGCAGGGTCGATTCCTTTTAATAGGAAATAATTTCCCTTTTCTTGTTTTTAACCAGCCCTTTTAAAAGATCTTCCTTACTCTTTTCATCGTAATATCCTGAATTTAAAGGCGAATAAATCTATCCGCATTATCTCCCGATTCATGCTGAATGGCGCCCCTATTGCGAATACTAAAGAAAACCCCGCGAATTGCCGAATGATTAATCAGCGTTAGGTGAAATTCATACGGTATTTGCGCGGCAGGCTTTCTGTGGGTCTGCATCAGACGATTCAGGATAAAGGGGGAAAAGGGGATGATTTATGCAACAAAAGGATGGAAAAAGAGCAAGGGCAAAAATTCGTTTCAATACTTTTTCGCGGTTATGATCGTTTTTGGAGTGTTTTGCATTCCCGGCCAGCCGGCTATGGCGGCGGATCTTGATGATTTTTTTCAGATCGGTGCGGCTTTTATGACCAATCTGACGGTTCACGAATTGGGTCATCAGCTTGTTGCCGATGAGGTCGGGGCGACGAATCACCACATTCAATTCTTTGCAAAAGACGAGGGTCAGTTTTATTTCGGGTTCTCGAGCTATGACAGCATTCCAACCGAATCGAGGCTGCCCTATGCCGTCGGAGGGGAGAAAATGTCCATTTACACGTTTGAGTATGGGCTGCAATCCTACCGGAACCGGCCGAGCACTTATAATAAATCCCTCATGTTTTTCAGTACGTTCGATTTTTTGGCTTATACTTTGGTGGCCAATTATCTTGAACCGGACAATGAAAAATTCGATCCGAACGGAATCCGCAAAGAAACCGGGTGCAGCAAGGAGATGTTGCTGGGCATTGCCTTGACCAAAACCTTAATCAACGTTTACCGGTATTCGAACAAAGAGGCGACTATCATGCCGAGGATCGAAACCAACAAGGACGGGGCTTTGTTTTTGATCGGTTTTAAGTTCTGATCACTTTAGGTGAATAGACGGTAGGTGTTTAGACTATAGGAAAAACCTCATTCGATATTCGTTTTTTAAAAGGGCAAGCACGGGGGCTTGCCCCTACCCCCCTGTCCGCCGTATGGATTTTTTAGAAGGCGGATCGAACCCGTGAACGTAGAGACATACGCGTAGAGTTGATTTTATATCTCTACGGGTCTCTACGGACCCCTGGAACCCCCTTCGCCTAACGGCCTACAGCCTACACCTAAACACCTGCTTCACGGCACATGATAATAGATGGTCATCGGCTTTCCATCCCTTAATATTTGTACCGCAGCGTATTTAGCGCCGCTGGCTTTCAGGCTTTCATAAATCCGTATGGCATCATTCATGGATTTGATGGCTTGGCCGTTCACGCTTTTGATAATGTCGCCATTCCGGATCCCGGTTTCGCTCAGCGCAGAATCGACCTGGGGGCCGCTCAATTTGACGCCGGCCGGTTTCCCGTTTTCCAAATGCGGTTGCACGGCTACTTGGCTCTGGGATTGGCTGATATTTTTCAGGACTGCATCGATCGTTGATGGATTCAGTATAATCTGCCGGCTGTCGGAACCGCCGGGCAGGCCTGTTCCGGAAAGTTTTTTAGGGTCCATACCGGTTCCGATAACCGGACCGCCTTGAGTGCTGCCCATGGCCAGCACGGCTTCCTGGCCGTCCAGGGACAGGATGATCTTATCCCACGTTATTTTTTTAAGAATCGCGTTTTCGATTTTGGCGCCGATCCGGTAAATCCGATCCGTTTTTGTCCTGATATCTTCGATAATGGCCTGGCCGCGGTTTTTATCTCCGGCCATGGTCCCTTTGAGTCTCAAGTTCAGGATGATCTGTTCGAGTTGTTGAAGGGCGCGTCCTTTATTCTGCAAAGCCTGGTTTGCAGAATCCAAGGCGGCTGTTTCGGCTGTTTTGTTCGGATCGGAATTATTTTCCGGCGCCGCTTGCGGCGGTATTGGCTCCGCAATCGGGACAATCACGGTCGGAACCATGGCAGCGACCGCTTCATGGACAAACCGGTATTTTTTTTCAAGATACCCGTAAAAGCCTTTGACCGCGATAAAAGTCAAAGCGGTCAGTATCAGAAAAGGGATGATGCGGTTTAAAAGTCTTTTCATGGCATAAACCTAGTTCAAATAAATAGCCGAGTTTAAGTAATAATCGGGCGCATCCAGAGTTCCGAATACTTTTATGGAAAAGTCGTTTTTAATCAGGGTCATTAATTCCTTGGTAAAAGCGTCGTCCAGATTTTTAAAAGCGCCGGTTTGCGGTTGAATGGTCAGATCCAGATCCAATATGCTTTTTTCAATGGGCTGCCGCAATGCGATGGTTCCGACGGCAATGGCGTTGAATTGTTTGCCGAATGCCCGGGCCTCTTGCAATTTCAGGGTTGAACGATCCACAAGAAAAACCAATTCAATTTTATCGAACCGGAAATCCAATTTATCCAGAACCGGTAGATTGGATTTGAAGCTGCACTCCGAAATAAGGAGCTGGGCATGGGCATTCAGATTTTGGTTAGCATCCAGGACGGATTCCACCCGGCCTTCCAGGGCGCCGATCATTTTCAGATAAGGCGACATTTTAATGAAAGGAATTTGGTCCATCTGAATATCCCGCAGATCGGCGTTGAACAACCATTTGCTCTGGTCCGGGCTTTGCCGGGCATTCCCTTGCAACGTGCCTTGATAGAGATGGGCTTGAATGAGGAAATCCCATTTGCCTTTGCAGAGAGGCCCAAAGGCCGGTTTGATCTTCAATTGATCGAAAAAAAGCGAGGTGTTGGGATAATAGAGCTCGGCTTCTTTGAGTTTGACGTTCCAGGGAAAATGAAGGGACAAAGTTCCGATTTTAATCATGAAATCCGGAACCAATCGATGGGATTGGAATTGGATGTAGTCTTTAGCCAGGTTGGCCGGGAATAAAAGATAAAGAAAAACAATGCCGGCCATAACGGCATACAAGAGATACAGCAAGATTTTTTTTAATTTGCGCATATTCCGGCCGCGTTAAAATTTGATGCCGTAATCGCATGTTGCACCCCCGGGATTCAGATTGGATATCCGGATCAGGGTATGCCAGCGATTTCAGTATTATTTTTTTCACTATGCCATAAAACAGATGTCAATAAAACAAGATTTTTGTCATTGAAAGGCGGACCGAAGTCATAATAAGGAGAACGGCGATGGGGTTTGGCTGAAAAATACGGAGCAGAGCCGTAAAATGATGCGGCGCATTGGTGGGATGATCGGGTATTGGCCGGGCATTTCCCTCGGATTTGAAAGGGAGGGGCTGGTTTTTATGCGTTTTGGCAAATAGGGCCTTGCCGGTCGATCAAGGTCGTCCGGTCCGGAGAGAATTAAAAATCGTCATCCAGCGCAGTTGCTTCGGTCCGG
>RPPU01000167.1 GCA_003819975.1 Desulfobacteraceae bacterium | reverse complement strand
ATTCCGGCGATATTTAAAAACATTGACTCTCCGGCACGATTCCGTTACACTACCTGGCAAATAAAGGCCTAAAAATTTCCCGGCCCTACTGACATACAAGCAATCCGGGAAATGCGTCCCCCAAGGATAGGATTAAAACACTTCTCCAAAATCTTCGCAAGCCTTATTTTTTTATGATTAGGAGGAACTCATAACCATGCATGTCTATCTCAGAGCCCTGCGGGCTCCTTTTCTGGCCGGTTCGATCATGCCCGTGATCATCGGCGCGGTTTACGCTTTCAGCCAAGGCCTTTTTTCCTGGCCTTTGTTTTTGATCGCCCTTTTGGGCGTGGCGGCCCTGCATCTCGGCGCCAACCTGATCAACGATTATTATGACGCCAAAGGCAGCGACCCGCTCAATCTGCGCCTGACCCCTTTCAGCGGCGGCAGCCGCGTGATTCAAAACCAAGAAATAAAAGCCGACACCATCCTGGTTATGGCCCTTGTCTGCTTTGCAATCGGCCTTTGCAGCGGAGCCTGGCTGACCTTCAGCGGCCGGCCCTGGGTGGCGGTGATCGGTTTGCTCGGGCTTTTGGCCGGCTGGACCTATTCCTCGCCCCCCCTGCAGCTCATGTCGCGCGGCTGGGGCGAAATCGTGATTTTTTTCGCATTCGGTCCGCTCGTCACCCTGGGGGCTTATTATGTCTTTAGCGCGCAACTCAGCCTGCCCGCTTTTCTCTTGGGCATCCCGCAGGGTTTTCTGATCGCCGGCGTGATTTGGATCAACGAGTTTCCCGATTATGAAGCCGATCGCCAAGCCGGCAAGAACAACCTGGTGGTTCAATGGGGTCCGCAGCGGGCGCGTTACGGTTATATCCTGATTATCAGCGCCGCTTTTATCACCCTTCCGATTCTGGCGGTTGTACCGCATCTGTCCGTCTGGGTTCTGCTGCCTTTCGTGGCCTTGCCTTTAGCCGTGAAAGGCATGAAAATTCTGTGGCGTGAATACCTCTCCCATGAAGGCGTGGTGCCGGCTCAAGCTCTGAATATCCAAACCTTGGCGGCTCACGGTCTGCTTCTTTCAGCCGGCTTGTTTCTGAGCCGATGGTTTGCGGGAGTCGCTTGAGGTTGAGTCGCTTGTAACGAGATCATCCTGGACCCCGGCTAACATCCTGCCGGGGTGACGAAAGAAAGGGGCACGATACTATCAATAATTAACTGAACAGCGCACTAGGAGGTAGGTCTCGAATCCGCCCCTACCCACGGAGGAAATGCCCATGAAAAAATCCCCTATCCGTTCCATCGCGACCGTTTGCGGACTGCTCTTTCTGATCATCATCGGCTTGAGCGTCGGCTTGGCTTATTATCTGCTGAGCCCCGGCCCCGGCAACGCCAAGGACCAGGTCTTTTTTATCCGGCCGGGCCTCTCCTTTAAAGAAGTGGCCCGCGAGCTGGAAGCGAATAATCTGATCCGGCACAAAAAACTTTTTTTGTTCTGGGCCCGATTCCGCGGCATTGACGCCAAAGTCAAGGCCGGTGAATATCTGTTGAACCCGGACATGCCGCCCCTGCGCATCCTGGGTATTATGAAAAAAGGCATGGTCATCACTCATGCCGTGACCATTCCCGAAGGCTACACCATCCGGCAGATCGCCGAACTTTTTGCGGCCAACAACCTGCTCGATAAAACCAAGTTTGTTGCCCTGGCTTTCGATCCCGAAAGAGTAAAAAATTACGGGCTCACCGGCGCCAGCCTGGAGGGTTATCTCTATCCCGATACCTACTACTTCAGCAAGGGCCTTCCCGCTCAAGCCGTGCTGGATACGCTGGTCAACCGCTTCCTGGCCGAGATCAAGCCGTACAAAGCCCAAATCGCCCAATCCGGCCTGACCCTGGCCGAAGTGGTCACCCTGGCATCGATTGTGGAAAAAGAGACCGGCGTGGCTGAAGAACGCCCCTTGATCGCCGGGGTGTTCTTAAACCGCTTGAAAAAACGTATGCGCCTCGAAAGCGATCCCACCACCATTTACGGCATCAAAGATTTCAACGGCAACCTGACCCGCAATGACCTGCATCAAAGCACGCCTTATAACACCTATGTCATCTACGGCCTGCCGCCCGGCCCCATTGCCAACCCGGGCATCGCGGCGATCAAGGCGGTTCTGGAGCCGACCGCGAGCAATTATATCTTCTTTGTTTCTAAAAACAACGGCTCGCACTACTTTTCCGAAACCCTGGCCGAACACAACCGGGCGGTTAATCAATTTCAGAAAAGAAGAGGGAATTGAATCCCGGGTTCATCGTTCACGGTTCACCGTTCACGGTTTAAAATTAAAACGATAAAATCCTGATTGATGGAACAAGCGAAATTTTAATAAACGACATGAGAAAAAAGAAAGGAATCGATCTTCTAACTTTGAACCGTTGAACCGTGAACCCTGAACCTTTTTTAGTATGCCCAACGCATCAGCATTCCGCCGGTCGTGAACCCGGCTCCGACCGAAACGATCAGAACCAAGTCCCCTTTTTTCAATCGGCCCTGAGCCAAGGCATCCATCATGCCCAGCGGAATCGTGGCGGCCGTGGTGTTGCCGTATTGCTGGATATTGATCAACATTTTGGAATCGTCCACGCCCAAGCGCTCCTGCACTGCCCGGATAATGCGCAGGTTGGCTTGATGTGGGATCACCAACCCGAGGTCCCGGCCCGTAAACCCATTGCGTTCCAGCAGCATAGCCGCGACTTCGGCCATGCGCCGTACCGCGTATTTGAAAACCGGTTGCCCGTCCTGAAAAACATAATGCATTTTTTTGTCCACGGTTTCATGCGAAGCCGGATGGAGCGATCCGCCGGCCGGCATGTTCAGCAAAGCTCCGCCCGAACCGTCCACATCATTATGAAAATCAAGCACGCCCTCCGACTCATTTTGCGCCGGTTCCAGCAACACGGCCCCGGCGCCGTCTCCGAAAATGACGCAGGTGGCCCGGTCTTCATAATTGATAATCGAAGACATGGTATCGCTGCCGATCACCAGAACTTTTTTATGAGTGCCGGCGCCCGCGAATTGCATGCCTACGGTCAAGGCATAGACAAACCCGGAACATCCGGCCGACAGGTCGAATCCCCAGGCATTTTTGGCGCCGATCCGGTCCTGAATCAGGCAGGCTGTGGCCGGAAACATCATATCCGGCGTGACCGTGGCGGTGACAATCAACTCGATCTCTTCCGGACGCGTATGGGTTTGAGCCAATAATTTTTTGACCGCTTCAACGCTCATATGCGACGTGGCTGTGCCTTTGTCCACAATATGACGGGTCAGGATGCCGGTCCGGGAGCGGATCCATTCGTCCGTGGTATCCACCATCTTTTCAATATCTTGGTTGGTCAAAAGCCGGGGCGGCACATAACCGGCTACTCCGGTTATTTTTGCAGGAATGCATCTGGCCATAGGATCCTTTTCTCCGAATATTAAGCTTGCCCCGCAACCCGCGGGAACTCACAATACCAACGGATAATTTTTTTAGCCGCCCCGCATGGAGCGGGACGCCTAACACGTTTATTTATGGGGTGTGGAGTATAAAAAATTTATTCGGGACTGTCCAGACCAAATTTTACCGGGCAAAGCCGGTTTAAATCGATCTCTCCCGCTTGCGGAAAGATGGATCGCCCGTTTTATTCATTAAAAATTCGTTGCCCTTCCCCGTAAACCGCTTGGGGAAAACGGCTCAGATCAAAGGGATTCCCGTTCCAGCAGACAAAAGAGGCCCATTTGCCCTTTTCCAGAGTGCCGAGTTTTTTGTCCAGGCCCAGGATTTCCGCGTTGCAACGGGTCAGGAGTTCAATGGCTTGTTGTTCCGTAAAACCGGCCCGCAGGAACCATCGGGTTTGCAATAGCAATGAGCGGGAAGCCGTGACCGGATGATCGGTCATCAAGCCGAAACGCACGCCGGAATTAAGCAAATGATGCACATTGCGCCAATTCTCATGCTTTAATTCCACTTTATAGGCAAAGGCATCCACGGGCCCATAGACCACCGGAATGCGGCGGCGCTTTAATTCCTTAAAAATATCGATCTGATGAACGTCTCCGGCATGCTCCACCGATGCCTTGAACCCGAATTCATCCACCAACCGCAATAAAGCGGCAATATCGTCGATCTTATGCACATGTACCCGCAAGCGTTCCTTGCCCAGCAAGACATCGCGCAAAATCTGCTCCTCGGCGGAAAAAACAACTTCATCTTTTTTACGGCCCCTGGCTCTTTGGAGTTTTTCCCGTTTTTGACGCACATCGTTGAGCTTTTTGCGCAAAACCGCCAAAGAACCCATGCGGGTGGAAGGCCGGGTTCCTTTCCATTCCGTGGTGGACATGGGATTATAGCCCAAAGCGGCTTTCAAACCGGCCCGGCCGACCAGGGCCTCGGTGCTGTTTTTGGCATAATTGCGGATCACCGCCGAACGGCCGCCGATGATGTTGCCGCTGCCCGGTAAAATGCAGGAATACAGAACGCCCATCTCCACTGATTCCCCGAAAGCGGCGTCATCCATCTGCACGGTGTCCAGGGCATCGGACAGGCTTAAGATCGAATCCAGACGCTCGTTCACTTCCGCTTCCGCCCCCGGTTCTCCGGCGCGCGCCATGCCGATATGACTATGCGCGTCGATGAAAGCCGGGGTGATCACGGGATACTCGCCCAACTGCTCCCCTTGTGGAGCCTTGCCTAAACCCGAAATTTGTTGTTGATCGAAACTCAGGTAAGCGTTCTCAACAACCGCTTTGCCCGTGAAAATTTTTTTACCGAAAACGCATTGCATGAAGAACTCCCTGTTAATTTTTCAACGCATAATGCTTGGTTCAAACATTCCGGTTTTTATTTATATCTCTGCAGCCGATCAGGCATTTGCGTTGTAGAGGCAGGTTTCAAAAACAATTTCAGGAAGAAATTGTGCCCTGCCCCTACTTGGGATCTCTTTTCATATGTTCTTCCTACCGCCTAAACGTCTACAGTCTATTCGCCTTACTGCGACCCCGCCCGCCTCAACAATTCGTTCATGCGGCGCATGAACTCGGCCCGAGATACGAGCTCTTCGATCCTGAGATCTCTTTCTTCTTTTCCCTCACGGTTGAAAAAAAGAATACTCGGCACGCCGCGGAACCCGTATTGCTCCATAACCTGCTTCTGTTGCGCCCGTTGAAAGGTAAGATCCATGCGCAGAAAAACAACGGTTCGTTCCAGTTGCCGGACTTCCGGATCTTGAAAAATTCTTCTATCCATAATGCGGCAAGGCCCGCACCATTTGGCGCTAAAATCGAGGATCACCGGTTTCTGCTCCTGAATCGCCCGGATCATCTCCGGCCGACTATAGTCAAGCCAAGCTACTTCCGGTCTTTCCGAAAACCATTCCAAACCTGCATAAATCATCCCGGCCAATAAAATCACCGCTCCGGCCGCCCTCTGGATACGTCGAAAGCTTACGGATGTCCTGCCGCTGGGCTCCAACCAGCCCAAATGCAGAGCTGCCGCTACAGCCACCCCGGCCAAAAGAAACGCTTCTTCAATATCCCAGGGAATGATCGTGCTGATAAAATGGACCGCCATACCGATCAGAACCCAACCGAAAAATTTGCGCACCCAGAGCATCCAACCGCCTGAAAGCGGTAATTTTTCGATCAATCCGGAAAACAGGGCCAGAACAGCCAGAGGCAGACCCAATCCGAGGCTCAGCATGAAAAAATACAGAAATCCGCGGACCGGATCGCCTAATTGGGCCACATAGGTAATCAGACTTAGAATCAACGGGCCGATACATGGGGCAGCCACGATCCCAAGCGTCAATCCCATAAAAAAAGTGCCGAAATAGCCCTTATAATTTTTGGCTGTTACGCGGGTCAACCAGGCCGGAATACGCATTTCCCAAAAACCGAAAAAATTGAAAGCCAAAATGACCATAAAAATAGACAGGAACACAAGGGTCAAGGGATTCTGCAAGGTGGCGCCCAACAGATTGCCCGATAAAGAGGCCGCCACCCCAAGCAAGGAGTTGGTAAAAGTCAGGCCGAGTAAATAACAGATTGAGTGCAGCCAAACCTGGCGCCGCAGATGCCGGCTCTTGCCGCCGAAATAGGAAACCGTAATCGGGATCAGGGGATAAACGCAAGGGGTCAGATTTAAAGCCAATCCGCCTAAAAAAAGAAAAAAAAGAGTCAAGATCAAACCCACACCCGAACCAATGGTGAAACGCCCGAAACTGAAATTTTCTACTTGTTTTCCTGCTTGCTCGAACAATTCCTGATTGATTTCTTGCACCGGCTGGTCGGACCCGACCACCGAAACTGCAATCTTGACCGGCAGCTCCTCGACCGGGATGCAGCTTTTCGCGGTGCACCCCTGGTATTCAAGCTTTCCCTGAATCGTTTTTTGGCCGGGCCGGGCGTCCGCGTCGATGAAAAATTCCGTCCGCACCAAAAGCGTGCCGCTGAAAAGCTCAAGGGGCTCGGGCGAATAATCGAATTTTCTTTCTTCCGCCTTGGGAAATTGAATTTGACCGATTTTGATTGGCGGGTTTTCCTTAAAAAGGAACCGGGTCGGAAAAGCAAAAGGATCGCTCAATTGGTCGCCGTGAATGAACCAGCCGGGTGTAATCGTGATTCGCAACAAAACCGGGTAGGTTTTGCCGGCCTGATAATGGTCCTGGGAATGCAACACCTCCAGCTTAATAATCTCTTCTTGAGCCGGAACCGGCCCCCAAAATCCTAAAATCAGCCATAATAGAGCAATAAAAAATATTGTGGAAATAGGTCTGGCATGTGACTGAATAAGCGTCATAAAATCAAGAATATACCCTATGACCCCGGAGTGTCAATCCCGGACCTTTTAACTATGCAATTTTACATGAATAATGATAAAATAAAATCAATAATGTTCAAAGTTCCGCAGTTCACGGTTCACGGTTTTAGAGAGCTTGAGAAGATATCGCATTGCACCTTAAAGATCAGGAGCCCGTTATGAACCCTGGCGATAAAATCCAACCATTTTATCTGGCCCATCTGCAAGGGGCCAAACTTGAAGGGACCATGCTCAAGGCCTCCTGTCCCTTTTGCGCCAACCCGGAAAACCTGAAACCCGGCCTGTTGGTCGTTTACCTGGACCCGGAGAGTTATTTTTACGGATATTTCCGGTGCTCCAACCGCTGCAAACCGGGCGGATTTGCCCCTTATTTCGGCCGTCTGCTCGGCCTGGACCCTCAAGCCGTGCCGGGGTTCGATCCGGACCGTTCCGGTTATGTGCGCGACATCGTTTTTCCGCCCAAAAACATCAATGCCGACATAAAAAAATTCAGGGTCCTTATGGCGGAACCCCAAATTAATTTTTTTAATGAATTCGGCATCTCCAAACCGGTTCTGGAGGAATTGAAAATCGGTTATAACGGCCGCTACCTGGTCTTTCCCTATTTTCTGGAAGACGGCAATTGTTATGCGGCCCGCTGCATTCTGCCCGAAAGAGAAGAAGATTATTTCTGGCACGGCGACGACCGCTTTGCAGCCGCGGAATTCCAAATTTACAATGTAGAAGAGGTGGACCGCTGCGAAGACGGCGCCCTGTTTATCACCGACGGCGAAAAAAACCTGGCCATCCTCAAAGAACTGGGCTATCCCGGCATTGCGGTTCCGAATATCGATACCCTGGAAGCCTTGGATCCCGAACGTTTTGCCTACATCAATCATATCTTTTTGATACTGAACCACTCGCCCGAAGCCCAATTGGCGGCGCGCACCCTGGCCACCCGCCTCGGTTTTAAAGTGCGTATTCTCAAATGGCCCCCGAACGTCAAACGCGATTTTCACCTCTCAATGCTGGCCAAGGAAAAAGGCAAAGAACTCCGGCCGATCTTCACCCAGATGATGAAAAACGCCAAGGCCTTTTCGCCTTTTCCCGCTCCGGATCGTGAACATCAAAATTTCATGAACGGTTTGGAAAGGGCCAAAGGCCGGGAACTGCTTGGATTTTCCACCGGGTTGGCCAAGATGGACGAGGCCCTGGACGGGATTCGCGGCATCAACATCATGGGCGGCCAGCCCAAGGCGGGAAAATCGTGCTTCTTCATGCAGGTCTCTACTGCGATGGCCGGAAAGAAGATCCCCGTCATCTACTATGATTTCGAGAACGGTCGCGAAAAGATCTACACGAGGACCCTCTGCCGTCTGAGCCGGCTTTCAGAAAGGGAGATGAGGGCGGGTTCGCCGGATCGGGCCGCGTCGGAAAGACTGGAGAGCGCGGACTCTGATTTCAAAAAGCTGCTCCATTACTTCAGAGTGGTCACGGACAGGAAGGTGAGTCCTGAGATCATGAAGAGGCAGATCGATTTTCT
>RPPU01000166.1 GCA_003819975.1 Desulfobacteraceae bacterium | reverse complement strand
TCGCCGCGGCTGCCCCAGCGACCCGGTCCCATCAAAGCAAAAAGTTTGCCTTCCAGTTTGCGATTCAAGCGGCTGACGACCCGCCCCACATTATATTTCTCTTCATAACTCGAAAGTCCGGCATAGGCTTTGGGGTCGACATAGACAATGTATTCTAAATTACGGATCACATTGTTGGCCACGACCAGATGAGTGGTAAAGAGGGTTTGGTCCGGAGGTATCTTTTCCGGTAATTTAACCTGGCCCTGGTCTTGGATAATGGAAAGAGAGCGGCATTGCAAAATATAAAGCTTGTTGCCGTCCCAGGCAAATTCGACATCCACGGGCCGGCCATAAGCTTCCTGTAATTTAGTCAAAACTTTTTTGATTAAAGGGATGAAAATTGATTTATTGATGAAATTGTCAAAAGTGATGACGGTTTTATCCATATCGAAATCGGTTGCTTTGAACAACGGCGGAGCCAGATGATCGCCTTCGCGCAAAGATAGGGCATAAAATAAATCGGGTTGTTGAATCTCTTTTAAGAGCTGCATATAGGAGAAAGTTTCGAGGTGTCCACTCGTGAGATTGAGTACGTCGATGGCTTTTTGCGAATATTTTTGGATCTGGTCGGCGCTGATCTCGGTGCGCAAGTCCGGATGGCTCAGGGGGATCATGCGGGGGTAGTCATTCCCGACCCGGTCGACGGCACGGGTGCCCATGCCGAGCACCAGGCGCACAACCCCGTCTTCTTTGCGGATGCGCGGCGTCCAACTGTAGGAGCAATAGGAAAAAGCGACCCCGGCGGCAAAGGGGAAAAAATAATTCCCGTATTGCCGGCCCACGACCTTTTGCACCAGGACGCTCATGCGTTCGTCAAAGTCCAAAAGATTATGCGCGCGGCGGTATAAAATCGGGCTAGGTCCGTACGTGCTCATGCACACCCGTTTCAGGCCCCAGATGAATTGTTTCAGCCGGGTTTCCAGATCACCCTGATTGCCCAGAAAAATCGAATCATATTTACCGGAAAAAGCATAGCCGAAATTGTCTTCGAGCAAACTGGAAGAACGTAAAATCAGCGGATATTCGCCGACCTGCTTGAGAAAAACGCGCATATCTTCGATTACATCAGGGGGAAAAGCGGCATGCTCGAATTGTTTGGCAATGGTTTTATATTCTTCCTCGATTTCGTCTCGGCTTTTGTATTTTTGGGTATGAAAGCGGTGCATGTTGTTGTAATCGAGAAAATCGGAGAAAATCCCGGAATTGAAGAAGTAGGATTCCGGCACCCGGATATATTCTTCCAGTTCCGGATCGCGCTTAGCCAGACGGGGTAAAAGAATTTTATTGGCCAAGAGTACGCCGGCCGCTTTACCGCCGATTTTACCGGGACGCCGGCGGTTCCAAAAGGTATGGTCCAACATCTCATCGGCATCGCGCATCGTGATAAAATTTTTGGCAATACTGATAAATGGCAATTGGTTGGATACAAAGAAGTTGATCAGCGCGACCCGTACGCCTTCGGCTTCGGTGGGCGCGATCAACAGATCGCCCTGGGGTATGGCGCAAAGCTCTTTGAGGGCTTTTTTGATTTTTAAAGAAGTGGCCCCTTCGGTATTGACGACTTTATATAGATTTCGAAAGCGATCCTTTTTGCGGGCCAGGTTGATGTATTCTTCGATTTCGTTTTCATTGAAGTGTTTGGCAAAGTAAAGATCGCTTAAGGCGCCGGTGTATTCTTTGAGCAGGTCTTGTTCAGAGCCAGGTTTGTTTGCAGTCAGCCAAGTTTCGGCTTCCGCGCGGATGCGCGGGAGGTCGGTGATGCCGCGTTCTTTTAAAGCATTAATGAAGATGTTGCGCATTTCCTCAATGAGTTGAGGAAAGCGCAACATCTTTTGATACAAGCGATAAGCGGCTATCAGGTCTAAGGGTTGCAAAGGTTTACCGCTTAAACCCAGCCTCTGAGTTTGCAAGCTTCGGCAACCCGAGCCACGGACACCAAATAGGCGGCCTGACGCGGATGAACCTTTTGTTTTTTGCCCATTTCATGGACGCTGTGGAAAGCGGTGGTCATTTTTTCATCCAACCGGGTTTGAATTTCCGGCAGGGTCCAGTAGAAATTATAGGCGTTCTGGCATTGTTCGAAATAAGAAACCGTCACGCCGCCGGCATTGGCCAGGAAGTCGGGCAAAACAATAACACCCTTGTCGTGCAGAATCAGGTCAGCTTCGGGCGTGGTAGGACCGTTGGCCAGCTCACACGACATTTTGCAGCGAATCTTGGAAGCATTCTTCTCGGTGATGACGTTTTCCAGAGCCGCGGGGAACAGAACGGTTACATCCAGTTCGAGCAAGCTTTCATTGGTGATCGGTTCGGCGTTGGGGAAACCTTTGAGCGTGTCGTTTTTGAGTTTGTATTCCACCAGCGCTTTTGCGTCGATTCCTTTGGGGTTATAAACTCCGCCTTTGGAATCGGAAGCAGCCACGAGCTTAAGGCCCAGGATTTCCTCGCCTAAAAGCGCGCCGTATTGACCGGCGTTTCCAAAACCCTGAACCGCCATGGTGGCGCCCTGAAGTTTAATATTGTTCACTTTAGCCGATTCGCGGGTCACATAAATACCGCCGCGGGCAGTGGCATCGCCGCGGCCTTGGGATCCGCCGATGGCTATGGGCTTGCCGGTAATCACGCCGGGATGGCATTCGCGAACAATAGTTTCATATTCGTCCATCATCCAGGCCATGATTTGGGGTGTGGTGTATACATCCGGAGCCGGTACGTCTTTGGTCACGCCCACGATATGGGCAATGGCGCGCATATAGGCGCGGGCCAAACGTTCTTTTTCAAACTCAGACATGTCTTTGGGATTGCAGATGATACCGCCTTTGCCGCCGCCCAGGGGAATGTTGACCACGGAAGTTTTCCAGGTCATCCACGCTGCCAGGGCACGCACGGTGTCAATGGTTTCATCGGGATGCCAACGAATGCCGCCTTTGGCCGGGCCGCGGGCGGTGTTGTATTGGACACGGTAGGCCTTAAAAATTTTGGTCTTACCATTGTCCATCCTAACCGGCAGGGTAAAATGGAATTCCCGCATAGGCCAACGAAGCAATTCGTGAGTCGCTTCGTCGAGACCCAGCTTTACGGCGGCAGCGTCAAGCTGTTTCTGGGCAATTGCAAAGGGATTTAAATTTTGACTCATAGTGTCTCCTTTCAAGTTTAATAAGATCGAAAAAATGTTAATTATATTTAATATAAATGGATTGTCAAGAAAAAGGGCAAGAAATTTTAATTGATTGATTTTTTAATAATATCGGGCAATTCCAGGTATAAGCGCCCTTCGATTTCGCGACCATGTTTCAGACAGCCGCGTCCGAAAATTTCACATTTTTGTCTTAATTCAGAAAGGGTTGCCTGCAATTGTTTGTTATTTAGAGGTTGGTTTTTGATGAGTTTTACCAAGGCTTGAATACGATACTGATCCATGCCTTTTAGCAAGGCCGAGAGCTGATCCGGGGCGCCGCCCTCTTTTATGAGCAAAAATTCGGAAATCAGATAGATCGGATAACGGCAGGCGGTTCTGAGCCATAAATCATAATCTTCGCAAACCACCAGGGATTCATCGAAAAGGCCGATTTCATCCAGCAAGCGTTTTTTCAGCATGACCGCCGAAGGGCTGACCAGGCAGCGCTCTAAAGAGGGTTCGAAAATATCCCCGGAAGGTTTGTGGTGCTTGTTCCAGGGGTTGACTCTTCGCTGGTTGCGTATCCAGATTTCATCGGTTTGACAAATGAGGGCTTCCGGATGGGTTTGAAAAAAAACGACCTGCTTTTCCAGTTTTTGGGGAAACCAGTAATCGTCCGAATCGAGAAAAGCAAGAAAGGGGGCTTGGGCGGCGCGGATACCGGCGTTGCGCGCGGCCGAAACCCCCCGGTTTCGGGGGTGACATAAATAACGGATCTGAGCGCGAAAAGGCGTTAGGGCTTCGGCGGTTCCATCTGTGCTGCCGTCATCCACCACAATGATTTCGTAATGCGGAAATGTTTGGTAAAGGACGGAAGCAATCGCCCGGATCAGTTTGCGCGCGCGATTAAAACTGGGAATAATGACGCTCACCTTCATCATGGCAAGAAATGATAGAAAGCGGTTAATAAACCGGCCAGCAAAAGAGCGGCTTCCACCAGGGCTTCCAGGGTCAGGCCGGGATAGATCCATCTTTTTTCATAAGCCAGCATGGATACGTACAGAAGGCCGAAAGGCAAAATCAGCAAAGAAGCAAACCACCGATGAAGCAGAAATGGCGCGAAGATCAGCACCAGGACGGTGAGCAGCAAAATTGTTTTGAAAAGATTCAGAGCTTTTTTTTCGCCAAGCACAATGGGCAGGGTTTCTATGCCGACAATGCGATCGCCCTGGGCTTCGAAGATCTCGAACAAACCGGAACGGATAAAAACCAGAGCAAAGACGACCAAAAAAGCGATAGCAGTGGAGCTCCAGACCGGGGCGCGCGGTTCCAATTGAGGCAAAAGAGTAATGACCGCGGACCAGGCCAAGGCTTCGGAAAAGGTTTTGGAACCGGGAATGTCTTTGATGCGGCGGTAAGGCCAAAAGCGCTTAAACCAGACCGGCACGATGGGCACACTGTACAAAATGCCCAGGATGCTTAAGCCCAGCATAGCCAGGAGCGTTTTCAAGTCGAGAAAATAGGCAATAACCAAGGCGGCCAGGCCGGCGAAGATACCGGATAAGATCAGGGCGGCGCGAAAGCGGCAATAGAACAGGGCCCGTTCCGGATCATTATAGGTGCTGGCGCCTTTATCCAGAAACCGATTGAGCACGTGCATGGCGAAAATATAGCACAGAGCCAAAAGCGGGCGGAGCCATTCCGGCGGCTGACCGGAGAGGGCCAGACCGGCAAAGCCCAAGGACCAGGCGCCCAGGGCCACCATGATATTGCTCAGAAAAAGAAATTTGATTACTTGCAAAAAAGGCCGGCGCACGGCCATTTCCCGTTTGCCTTTTATGGATTCCAGGCGATGGACGACTTTTTTAATCATCCAATTGGGCGTGGAAGCGCCGGCGGTCACGCCGATTACTTCCATGCCGGACAAGGCTCGGGTGTCCAGTTCTTCCTCGGTTTCCACCTGAAAAACCTTGAGACCGGCGGCTTCCGCGATTTGCACCAGGCGGCGGGTATTCCCGCTGTGATATCCGCCCACCACGACCAGTCCGTCTACTTGCCCGGCAAAAGAGCGGATTTCGTTTTGGCGGTCGCGGGTTGCGTTGCAGATGGTGTTAAACACCTGGAGACCGGGATATTTGATTTGCAAAGCGCGGACCAGATCTTGAAAGTGTTGTTCGTCCTGAGTCGTCTGGGCGACCACGATGACCTTTTCCGCTTCAGGCAAAGAAGCGATTTCCTGTTTTTGATTAATGACCTGCACCCGGTCATTGCCGTAGCCGACCAGGCCGATGACTTCCGGGTGACCGCGATCGCCCACAATCACGGCCAAAGCGCCCTTATGGGTATGGTAACGGATCAAGGCTTGGACCCGGGCCACATGCGGACAGGTGGCATCGATGATGCGAGCGTTGACTTGTTTCAGGTCCTTACGCTGGCCGGGCGGAATGCCGTGGGCGCGGATAACGGTGGTCCGGTTTTGTAATTTACGGATATCTTCGCAAACCCGGACGCCTTTGGATTCCAATAATTCAATGACTTGGGTATTGTGAATAATCGGGCCAAAGGTAAAGATGGGCTCCGGGCTTTTATTGGCGGTATTCAATACCTGTTCAATGGCCCGCCGCACGCCCATACAGAAGCCGGCGGTTTTGGCAAGTTTTACTTTCATTTTTGAGATATCCTTAAAGAGGGTCGTCCGATATGGAATCGGGTCGCTCCTCGTGTTGTTCGATTTCTGAAAAATAATCTTCCATTATTTTCATTAAAGAATCCAGGCTTTTAATCCGGCTAATCCTTTCGCGAAATTGAGTGCTGCGGGGCAGGCCCTTGGTATACGATAATAATAATCCGCGCATGTTCAGGCTGGCCCCATATTCGCCCATGAAACCACATAATAGATGAAAATGCTCCAGGATGAAAGCTTTGCGTTGGGAAAGAGAAATAGGCGCCGGAGAGAGGCCTTGTTCCAGGGCTAAGATCTGTTCAAAAATCCATGGGTTGCCGATGGCGCCCCGGCCGATCATAATGCCGTCGCAATTGGAGCGTTTTTTCAGGGCAAGCGCCATAGCCGGCTGGGTAATGTCCCCATTCCCAATGAGGGGTATTTTTAATTCGGATTTCAGTTTCGCGATCAGGTCCCAATCAGCCTTACCAGAGTAGCCTTGGCTGGCAAAGCGAGCGTGCAGGGTTAAAGCGTCGGCGCCGCAATCCTGCATTATTTGCGCAAATTCAGAGGCATTGGCTTCGTGGGCAGACCAGCCGGCCCTTATTTTTACGGTAAGGGGCGCCGGACAAACCCGGCGCACAGCGGTTATGATTTCCGCAGCCAATTTTGGCGTGCGCATCAGGGCGGCGCCGGAACCGTTTTTAATCACTTTTTTTACCGGACAACCCATATTCAGATCCACCATATTTGCGCCGGCCGCAATGACGATTTGCGCCGCCTGAGCCATGGTATCGGGATTGGAGCCGAAAAGCTGGATGGAAAAAGGTTGTTCGGCCGGAGTTGTTTTCAGGTAAGCCAAGGTTTTCCGATGCTTACGGTAAAGACCCACGGAGCTGATCATTTCCGAGAAAACCAGACCGGCGCCCCGTTTTTTAACCATTAAGCGAAAAGGCAAATTCGTAATGCCGGCCATGGGGGCCATGACCAATCCGTTTTGTAATTTTATATTCCCGATTTGCAGCATGCGGCCATTTTAGAAAAGCCCGGGTTCAATTACAATAAAAACAGTCAAAATATCTTCATTTCCCGGTCTGAAGCTTTTAGATGACAAGCTGAATGCAGGCCAAATCGATTTTTAAACTTTAAGAATCAGCTTGGAACGAGAATAGCGATATTTTCTATTCATTCCAGCGGGTTGAAGCATAGACGCTGTCTTTATTATCTTAAATGTTCTAGCCGTTTGGTTCTATTTATTTGGGTCTCCGGTTGTTTTGGCATTGTTTTTGGATGAATGGTTATTGGGCGAGAGCCGTGTCCGGTTCGGGGTTATGCCCGGCGGATGGATAAAATATTTCTATCGCCTATTTTGTTTTAAAAGGCTCCCTGGGAGCGGTTGGCAATCATTTCCGGAAAAGAGGCGCCATGAGATGCCCAGAATTCTGGTGGTAGACGACGATGATTCGATCCGCATGTTTTATGCTGAAGAACTAGGCGAAGAGGGTTATGACGTGCTGACTTGCGGTGACGGAGATTTATTATTGGATCGGATTGAACACGACCATCCCGATCTGGTGGTCCTGAATAGGCGCGTGGGAAAACACAGCGGCCTGGAGTTGCTGAAGAAGATTCGCAAAAGAGCCCATTCCTTGCCGGTGATTTTATGTACGGTTTCCCGGGTTGATCGTTATGAGCGGAGTTCGCTTGCCGCGGATTATTACATTGTAAAAAGCGCGGATCTCGGCGAATTAAAACACAAAATAAAAACCGCTTTGGTTCAGAAGCCGAATCTGTTTATGGGTTTGCGGAAGACGGGTTATCCGGCAATGACGGCGCATGGCTAGGCATCCGCAAGGGCTAGTCTTTCACGGATGGAAATAGCTTGCGATCCGTATGCGGCAAAAACAGGGCCGCAATATATTCATCCATATAGGGTTGATAGTTGGAGAGTTCGATGTGGGTCATGGATTTGGCTAAAGTCAAACAGCGGTCAAAAGCCATTTCTGAAGTCAACACCAACCGCGCTCCGGTCAGGGAACTGTTTCCCACAAAGCTTATTTTTTCCCGCGCTATATCAGGAAGCAGACCAATGGCGATGGCCTTGGAAATATCCAGACAGTTTCCAAACCCGCCGGCCACATAAAAATGAGCCAGTTGATCAAAAGAAAGCCCTAGATAATCGACCAAAGACTTGATGGCGGCAAAGACCGCTCCTTTGGATTTGATCAAATTAGCCAAGTCTGCTTCAGTAATATAAACAGGCTTTTGTTCTTCAGTCTCATCGGGCCAGGCCAGCACATAACAAGGAAGATGGTCCGCGGTGGTTTGCAGACGCGGATCCGCAATCCCGCCCTGAAATTTGCCGTCAGCGCCGATCAGGTTGTTTTTCTTCAATTCATAAATGCAATCGATCAGGCCGGAGCCGCAGAGGCCGCGCGGTTTGGCGTTGCCGATGGTTCGATAAGCGACCTGACCGTTTTGAATCCGAAGGGACTCTATGGCGCCCGTGACCGCGCGCATGCCGCAGGCGGTGCCGCCGCCTTCAAAAGC
>RPPU01000165.1 GCA_003819975.1 Desulfobacteraceae bacterium | reverse complement strand
GATCGAATGCTTTGGCTCAATCCGTCCGACAACCAAGGCGTGCGTTTTTTAATCGACGATGTGCGGGAGCGGACGGTCTGGAAAGATCGTCGGCAAGAGAGACAATAGTCACGCCGCCCATTCGCAATAGCGGGAGACCTTATGAGTGAGTATCAATATTACGAATTTCAAGCCGTCGACCGGCCGCTGACCGAAAAGGAGATGCGCGAGCTGCGATCTTATTCGACGCGGGCACATATTACCCCGACGAGCTTTATCGTGGATTATTCTTGGGGCGGGTTCAAGGGCGACGAGGACATATGGATGGAGAAATATTTTGACGCATTTCTTTATCTCAGCAACTGGGGCACGCGCATCCTCAAGCTGCGCCTGCCTTCGCGCTTGCTCGATTCAAAGACTGCGTTAAAGTATTGTGGCGGCGAAAACGTTTCCATTGTAGCGAAGACCGGAAAGGTTATTTTATCCTTCGTATCCGAGGATGAGGAAGGCGGTGAGTGGATCGAAGGATCCGATCATCTCTCTTCGTTGATTTCAGTGCGCAACGAGTTGGCCCGCGGTGATCTACGGGCGCTTTATCTGGGTTGGCTGCTCCGGGTCCAAACTGATGAACTGGACAATGAGGACATCGAGCCTCCCGTACCGCCGGGTTTTGACCGATTGAGCGCCTCGTTGCGGAGCTTGGTTGAGTTCCTGCGCATTGATAGCGATCTACTTCACGTCGCCGACCGGGCCAGTGCATCATTGAAGGATGAAAAGCTGAAGCCGGACGAGGTTCGGGAATGGGTTGCCGGACTTCCGGCCGAGGAAAGAGATGATATAGTCACAAGGTTTATATACAATGCCGACGATGCCTTTTATACGGAAACGCTTAAACGATTTCATAAGGAGCGTTCCGGTCAACTCAACAGGGTTTTGGCTACCGGCAGGACAGTCGGCGAAATCCTTAGAGCCGTTGAGGTGTACACCGCGGAGAGAAAACGCATTGAAGCCAAGACACGCACCAAGGACAAGGCGCGTCGAGAAAAGAATGCGGCGATCGCCAGAGAAAAGCATCTTGATGAGATCACGGGCTGTGAGGAAAAGCTGTGGACCGAAGTCGAAAAGTTAATAGCAGCGAAGCAATCGAAAACTTACGATCAGGCGGTGAGGCTTCTCATGAATCTTCGTGATCTCGGAATTCGCGATAAGAACGGCGATTTTTATTCACGCTTTGAATTGCTTAAGCAGAGGTGCAGCCGTAAATCTTCATTCATTGAACGGCTGAAAAGAGCGGGTTTGTAATGCTTATAGGGTCGCGTTTGTTTGTTATGATACGAATTGTATTTTATCTTAAGCATTATTTTCCGGGCCTGACCTCCCGACAACGTGTAGGATGAAAGAGTTTTAGCGCATGACAAGAATTACACCTGGGATTTCGGTAAAAGTAATAAGACAAGTGGAAAAGCTGAGCCTTAAAGAAAAAGAGGTCATTTTTGATGAGATATACATTGAGCAGCCCCATATTTCAAATATGACGAACAAAAATAAAAATGGGATTGAAGCGAAAAAGAAATATCGTTTATCTGATATGCACATCCGGATGGCGAGAGAATTAGGCATGAATCCGAAAAAATTCGGAGGGCTTGCCAACCGTAAGCGCTAAAAATGGAAATCACCATTGCCGGACTTTATAGTAGATCTATATCACAAGAGATTCAAGAAAGAAAAACCTGATACCATTAAAATACTTTAATAATAAAACAAAGTCCTTTGACGTACGACCCTGCTTGGATAAAAGTATCTTTCGGACATTGTAACCATGTGAATTACAGGCATAAACTTCGTTTCTGAATCAAAAAAAGTTAGTGAAATTTAACAATACAATCAATGTGTATCATAATACACATTCGGAGGTGCAAAATGCGTTCAAATATAATTTCGGATGATAATCCGGTGAATGAAGCCTTTAAATATGCCGGAAACATTCATGCAAAAAAGGAACTCATTGAAGTGGCCCTTAAAGAATTTGTTTCCATTAGGAAAATAAGAAATCTTCGCGACTTAAAAGGCAAAATTCAATTTGACGATACTTATGATTACAAGAAAATATGCGCCGGTGAATGATCTTAATCGATACTTCCGTTATGAAGCCGTGCGAAATGAAAAGAGGCTTCTGTTGCAAAACAGAAGCCTCTTTAAGTTTAAAAGATTATTCCCTTAAGATCAGGGAAGATTACTGATGCTGCGTGAGCAGGGCCGCACCTTCTTTGGCCGCGTTGGAAATCCGTTCGGCCGCGGTGCGTTTTTTGGCGATGCTGACTTCATTGGGTTCCACGAAATCGATTGCTTTTTCTTCGCAAAACCGCACGCATTGAGGATCGCCTTCGCACAGGTCGCATTTAAAAACCTTTTTCTCGATGACATTGAAGCTCATGGCGCCGAAGGGACAAACCGCCACGCAGGAGCGACAACCGATGCAAACATCGTAATCGATCATTATGGCGCCCAGCTTTTCGTCTTTGGAAATGGCTTTGACCGGGCAAACATTCATACAAGGTGCGTCCTGGCATTGCTGGCAGGACATGGGAACGTACAAACCTTCCTGTTCCCATTTCATAACCCGGATACGGCTGCGGGCCGGGTTTGAAATACCGTCATGTTTCACCGCGCACACGAGCTCGCAAAGCCGGCAACCGGTACATTTTTCATGATTGATATATAGAGCTTTAGACATGGTTTCCTCCTCTATAGTAAGTGCGACGGCTCATTTTCAAGGCCGAGCTCTTTCAAGGTTTCAGGTTTGGGAACGCCGTTGTTATCCAGGCCCTTGTGTTTGTAGAATTCGTCGACCATCTTGACGAACTTATCGCGTTCGATCACCCGGCCTACGACATCCAAAGCACCGCGGCGGGTCGGTTCGTCAAAGTAACGATGGTTGAGCATATCGCCTTTTTTCAAATCGTCACGGGTCAAGCCTTCCCTGAGGTTGAAGAGGCGCTCGACCATGTTGCAACGGCGGGCCACCATCCAGATCTCCAGCGGCGTCATTTCGATACCGGTATTCAGGTAAAGAACTTTCGGCCAATCCTCAAAGTTGGGCAGAGTGGCGCCCAGGAAGGTGGTGTGATATTTACAGATGCCCAAGCAGTCAACGGCCATGTAGGTGTTCTCATGCCAGAAGACCTGCCAGGGTTTGCCGATATATTCGGTGTGTTCCGAGCTCAAGGGTCCGTCATAAGCGACCGGCGAGCTGTAGATCCGGCGCATCACGTCTTGGGGCAAATGATAAAGGTCAATGGCGGGGCGGCTGCGCAAGTGGTCGGAGCCTCTGGAGGAGACCGCGATATTTAAAGCCAAACCCGGGGTGGCGCGCTCGTCCGAATGCAGGTTGCTCATGCCTTTGACCTGGATCAGATAACTGAAGGAGTCTTTGCCGATTTTTTCCGCGGCACGGATGCCGCCTTCGGCCAGGACATCGCCGATATAGCTTTTGCGGTAGCAGATGCGTTTGATCATCTCGATGACCGCTTCGTCATTACCGAATTCCAGGGCCAGGCCGTCGGTCTCTTTTTTGCCGATAATGCCTTTTTCGTAAAGTTCCATGGCCCAGGAGATCAAGCTGCCGGTTTCCAGGTTGTCCATGCCGTATTGATCGACCAAGTGATTGCCGACCAGCACGGTCAAAGCGCGCGGGGTATCGGTTTCACCGCCGAAAGCGCCCTGGGAAGTATATTCCGGACCTTCTTCGTAAATGCCGGCATAGGGGCCTTCGGGGATCCGGTACTGAGCCCGGCAGTGCACCTGGCAGCCGAAGCAACCGGTCATGTGATAGGGGCCCATGGTCTCGGCGCAGATTTCGTCAATGCGTTCCGGTTCCATATCGTCGGCATATTCACACTGATTGTATTGGAAGTTCCGGCAACGAATGCCGCCCCAGGAGTTGGTGGCGCCCCAAATAAAAGGCGTTCCCAAGGTCCCCTGGGTCTGGTTGACTTTGGCGCTGACGATTTGATCGATAAAGCGTTTGTTGAATTCAAGGGCTTCAACCGGGTGTGCGATCTTGATATCCATGGTGCCGCGGGCAGCCACGGCTTTCAGGTTTTTGGAACCCATGACCGCACCCATCCCGCTTCGGCCGGCCGCGTTTTTGATACCGGTCATGACATTGGCAAAACGGACCAGGTTTTCACCGGCCGGTCCGCACACACAGCTCTTGACTTCCTGATCGCCTAAATCGTCGCGAATAGCCCATTGAGCGGCCGTAGACATCATGCCCCACATGGGGCGGGCGTCGCGGATTTCAATTTCACCGTTGTGAATATAAATATAAACCGGATGATCGGCTTTGCCTTTGATCACCAGGTGGTGAAAACCGGCCCAGGCCATTTCCGGGGCAAAAAAGCCGCCCATGTTGGCGCTGCCGAGCAGGTTGGTTAAAGGCGATTTGGCCATGACATGGGTCCGGGCCGTAGCTGAAGCGCAGGTGGCGCAAAGGATGCCGCCGCTGATCATCAGGGCGTTATCCGGTCCCAAAGGGTCGCATCCTTTGGGGGTGTGATTTAAGAGAAAATAAGCGTCCAGACCGCGGCCGCCTAGGAATTTTTTCCTTATCTCGAGGGGAATCGTTTTGGTTTCGATATTCCCGGAGGAAAGGTCAATGAAGGCTACTTTACGATTTAAAGGCATATTACTTTCCCTCCTCTTTTTTCTTTTGCATTTCTTTTTCTTTCATTTTTCTGGCAAAGGCTTCATCGGCAATCTTACGATTGACATCCCATACCGGGCCTCTGATGCGGGGCAAATCTTTTTTAGCCCAAGCGACCCGGAATTCCATTCCGCAAGTCGGACATTTGATGTGTTTGTCACCGGGTTTGGGTTCCAAGCGTTCCATACAGGTCGGATTATGACAACGGAATTTTCCATAGGTTCTGGTAGACCGAAGACTTTCTGAAGTTGTTTTCTGATCTTGATCTATTGACATGACTTTCTCCTTTCTATTTTAACCGATTAACGATGGCATGACCGGCTGAGGAGTAACCGAAAGAATCATCCTAAGCGGATAGATCTTTTTTGCCGGTAACGCGTTCACTACTGTTTATAAATAAAATTAAAGTTCATAACAATGAACTTTAATTTGGAAATCATAGCAGATCGGTGATCTTTGTCAAGGACAATCCTGTTTGCGAAAACATGTAATAATCGATTTTTATCTATTTTTTCAATATATTATTATATCATCGCTGACATAATAATGACGCGTAGCGTTAAATATTTAAGTTCAATATAATGAACGAGCGTAACATTTATTTAAGACTTTGAAAAGATTCATGTAATTTATCCGCTTAATTCGCTTGGTTTTTTAGAGATGCTTCCGGCTTTTTTGCACCATCGGCAGGGCGGTGCCAGGGACTGAGCTTTTGATACAAAACGCCCATATTCGTTTTGCGGCAATTTTGGCAAAAACGGAGATAATCATGATGAGTGAAAATCTTGCCGACTTTTTGCATCTGGGGTTCAGGCGCGAACAGGGCGCCGCATTTTTCACAGGCCTGCATTTCCGCGGTGCGGATGACATGCTTGCCGCGAATCTGGAAAAAGCGTTTTAGACTGAGTTCATGCCTGAGTTCGGCGGCATTTTCAGGGCAGGTTTTGACGCAGGCTGCGCAGCAGATACATTGGTAATGAGAGTAGGTAAAGATTCGTTGGCGACCTTGGTCCCGGTATTCAATGGTCCCGGTCGGGCAACTTTGTTCGCAGGAGGTGCAAGCCACGCAGCGTGTTTCAATCAGGCGGGTGCGGCAGAAAAGAAAGCCGGCCATCAGGATCATGGCGCAGCTGGTGAAAATATGAATGTAGGTCATGTTTGCAGAAAAAAAGGGGATGCTTTCCAAAGTGCTGTGCACAAGGAAATAACCGGATATAAAAGGCAGGGCGGTGACGAGAATGACGACAAAATCCATGAGCGATGAGTTCTGACGAACCTCTTTCATGACGATACGGCGCATAAAGAAAAAAGCAGCCAAAGCGATTACGATCAAGGTCATGATATCGGCCCATTCAGCGGGTATGGGAGTCCATGACCATTCAAAGCGTGATTCGGACCAAAGAGCAATATGCCCGGCCAGCCAGATCGGCACTACAAATAAACAAATATGAAAGATATGGCGCAGAGGGGCATAAATCGGTCTTTTTAAGACTCCGACATGAAAAGGCACGAAAAGACGGAAAAAATTCAGAACAATGCTAAAAAATCCAGCGGCTTTTAATTTTGGGCTCCGGATAATGGCAAGTGTAAAAAAAATCATGCGGGCCAGCACGCAAAGGGTAAAAATCGAAAGAACGACCCATAATAAAGGACCTGTGGCAATCGAATAGAGATCCATTTTTAAACCCCTCCTTTTTATTCAGAGCAAAAAAAAACAAAAAATGATTGTTTTCAAATAGTTGTTCAATATTATGAACAATTCTTGAGCGTAGAGTAACATAGCTGATTCATTTTTTCAAGGATAAAGAATCTTAGTTTAATAAACTATTAATCATTATTCATAATAAATTAATTAGAATAATTAAATTATTATTGACAAATAAACTGTGCTGATTGTAGAGTAAATAAAAAAGTTCAACTTGGTGAACTATGGGAAAAAAATATATTGCTCCATCGGTAAAGAAGACGTTTGAAATTCTGAGGGTCGTTTCCGCTGTCAAAGAAGGCATCGGCATCAGCGAACTGGCTAAAGAATTAAAATTGGCCAAAAGCACGGTGCACGGCATGACTTCTGCCTTAGAAGAAGTCGGGGCCCTCAATAGGGATCCGGCCAGCAAGAAATATTCCCTGGGCTACACGCTTTTTGAACTGGGCCGTAAAGCCTATGCGCGGATCGACCTCAAGAACCTGGCGCGTCCGGTGTTGGATGAGCTCATGGAAAAAACCCAGACCTCGGTTTTCCTGGGGATACGTAATTGGGAACATGTCACGGTCCTCGATAGCGTGGAATCGCGCAACGATCTGAAAATCACCTCGCCGATCGGAACCACAATTCCGCTTTTAGCCGGGGCAGTGGGCAAGGTTTTTCTGGCTTCCTTAAAAGAGGAGAAAGTCAATTACATCATCCGGACCCACGGCCTGACCAAATATACGGAACATACGATTACGGATCCGGACAAATATGAGGAAGAGATCAATCGGGTCCGGCAAAACGGTTATGCCATTGACGATGAGGAATATCTTCTGGGCGTTAAAGCCGTGGCTGCGCCCATCAAGGGCGAACGCCGGGCCGCCATCTGGTCGGTCGGTTTCAAGGCCAGCCTCAATGAAGATAAAATGAGAGTCTTGATTGCCGCGACCAAAAGCGCGGCCGATAGTATCAACCGTTTGATTGAAGAAAATTCATTAAGGCCCTAAATGTTTTATTGATCCTGAAAATCCAGGATTAAAAAAACATGAATTCCGGCCGACTGGAACAGGAGTTCCAGCGAGCCGGAACAGGAGTTCCAGCGAGCCGGAACAGGAGTTCCAGCGAGCCGGAACAGGAGTTCCAGCGAGATCGCCGGAATAAATCCGTATTCATTTTTCACTTATCGACAGTCTTTTGTCGATATCCTCAAAATAAACGTCCAAAAAATATTTTACCGCTAATAACCGCCAATAAACGCGAATAGAGAGAAAAGATTTCATTCGTGTTCATTGGCGTTTATTAGCGGTTTATATCTCTTTAAAGTCCAAAATACCCGCCTTTTTAGGCGGATTGCATTTTTTGGCAGCGTTGAATCAATAGATGCTTTTCGGCAATGTTTTCTTTTTTAAAAACCGGGCAAGGCCTCAATTTCTTTGAAGTTTCTAATTGCTTTTTAAAAGCCTTCAAGTTATACTTTTTTGCGTTTTTTTCTCCCCTATGCATTAAAATATCAATTTTATAAGGCGGGGGTGTTTTCATTCAGAGCCGAGCGGGATAACCCGGGAATCCGGGACCCCGATATATTTTTCAAGGCATTAATTTAATTAAAGCTGAGGAGGAAATTGAGACATGCCTAATAAATACGTCTATTTTTTCGGAAACGGGAAAGCGGATGGCAATGAGTCCATGAAAAATCTGCTGGGCGGTAAGGGCGCCAACCTGGCGGAAATGGCCGGGCACTTCGCGTTAAAGCTTCCGGTACCGCCGGGGTTTACGATCACCACCGAGGTTTGCACCTATTTTTATAAAAACAAACGCAATTATCCCGCGGAATTAAAAGCCCAGGTCGCCAAAGCATTGGCTCAGGTTGAAAAAATCATGGGCAAGAAATTCGGCGATCCTAAAAACCCGCTGTTGGTTTCCGTACGTTCCGGCGCGCGCAGCTCCATGCCGGGTATGATGGAAACGGTCCTTAATGTCGGTTTAAACGAAACCACCATCCAGGGTCTTATTCAGCAGACCGGG
>RPPU01000164.1 GCA_003819975.1 Desulfobacteraceae bacterium | reverse complement strand
GAAAAACACCCTGACCGTGATCGGCAGCCATGACATCACCCTCGATATTTTGGCCGATGAAATTCGGCGTCAAGGCCATAATATCCGCATTTCTTCCGGCAATGTCGGCAGCCTGGGCGGGATTATGGCCATACGCAATGGGTTGTGCCATATGGCGGGCACCCATCTTTTGGATCCCTTAAGCGGCGAATACAACATTGCCTATATAAAAAAGTATTTAAAAGGCCGGAAAGTTAAGCTCTTTCATCTGGTTTTGCGCGAACAGGGTTTGATCATTCCCAAGGGAAATCCCAAAGAAATTCAAGGTATTCGGGACCTGGCCCATAAGGGGCTTCTCTTCGTGAATCGCCAGGCCGGGTCGGGCACGCGGGTCCTTTTTGACGATCAAATCAAGCGCCTCAATATTGAACCGGACGCTATAAAAGGGTATGATCATGAGGAGTTCACCCATATGGCCGTGGCCGTGGATGTTTTGAGTCATGCCGCCGATTGCGGCATGGGGATTTTTGCAGCGGCCAAGGCGCTGGGCCTGGATTTTATCCCGGTGGCGCAAGAACAATATGATTTGATCGTTCCGGCCCCGTTAGCGGATCAAGAACCCATTCGCCTGGTGCTGGAGACGATCCGGTCGCAAACATTTCGGGAAAGAGTCCGGGCCCTGGGCGGATATGATCCTTCCCGCAGCGGCGAGCTTTGGATGGAGATCGGGTGAAAGAAACCGTCATTTTATCCATGCCCCTATTTGGAATATGAGGTTTCTTAATGCTGTTGGGCGCGAAAATGAAAAAACGGAATATCGAATATCGAACACCGAATAATGAATGTCGAATTTTTTAATACGATGAGCGAGGCAATCATGGCCGATTTCAAACTAAAATCAAGACATTGGATCGTGGATGCGGACGGCAATATCATTTTGGGCGAAGGCCGGCGCGAGATTCTCGAAAATATCGAAAAAACCGGTTCCCTGAACCAGACCGCCAAAATCATGAAGATGTCGTACAAAGGGGTTTGGAGCAAGGTCAAGGCAACCGAAGAGCATTTGAAGATGAAAGTGATCACCACCAATAAAAAGCGCGGTTCGGTTTTGACCAAAGAAGGCAAGGAGTTGTTGCGCAAATACGCCGAACTCCAGGAACAGTGCATGAAGATGGACGATCATATTTTCAATTCGTTGTTCCGGTAAAATGAAAACGTGAAACGGCAAACGGCAAACGTGAAACGAGAGAACGAAAAAAGTTTTTCAAAAAAATAAAGGAACCGTTATGAATCTATTGCTGAATAATATGTTTGCATTACAAGGTGTCGGCGCCATGGACGAGACGTTTAAATCCAGCATCATCCTGATGATCGTGCACGCCGGATGGATGGTTAAGTTCGTGTTGCTGGCGCTGTTTGTTTTTTCACTCATCTCCTGGACCATTATTTTCATGAAATGGATGATGTTCCGCCGCGCCAAGCAGGAATCGGTTTATTTTATCGATCTTTTTTGGAGCAACACCGAATGGAGCAAGATCAAAACGGAGTGTGACGATCTCAGGGCGAGTCCCCTGGTGCATCTGTTTCGCGCCGGGTATGCCGAGTTCGCCCAATTGCCCAAGATCCGGGCTTTGGTGCAAACCGAAGACCGGGCGGTCATCATGCAGGCTTTGACCTTCAATATCGAACGGGCCTTGAAGAAAATCATAAACCAGGAAGGCAACCAAATGGAAAGAGCCCTCTCTTTTCTGGCTACGACCGGCAATACCGCGCCTTTTATCGGTTTGTTCGGTACGGTCTGGGGTATTATGGAATCGTTCCGCGGCATCGGTTTGAAAGGCGCCGCCAATCTGGCCGTGGTCGCTCCGGGTATTTCCGAAGCGTTGATCGCCACTGCCGCGGGCCTGGTCGTCGCGATTCCGGCGGTTATGGCTTTTAATTTTTTTAACAACAAAGTGGGGATGATGCGTTCGGAAATGGAAACCTTTGCGGGCGATTTTGTTCATCTGGTGGAAAGACAATTTTTAAAACCCAAACGTCCGGTCCCAAAAGACCAGGGCGAGCGGATCACGCAATGATGAACCCGAATTCGAATCAAAGACGGTATATGGCGGATATCAATGTCACGCCGCTGGTGGACGTGATGCTGGTCCTCTTGATTATTTTTATGGTCACGGCGCCCATGATGATGCAGGGCGTGGACGTCAATCTGCCGAAAACCAAGACCACCAACATCAAGACCGAAGAAGATCCTTTCCAGGTGAGCATTAATAAAAAGGGCGAAATCTTTCTGGAGAGCAAAAAAATCAAGCTGGAAGAAGTGGAAGTCAAAATCAAAAGCATTTTCAAATACCGGGAAGAGAAAGAGGTTCTGCTGCGGGCGGATAAGGATATTGCTTACGGTATCGTCATCAAGGTGCTGGCCGAGATCAACCGGGCCGGCATCAGCAAGGTCGGTATTGTCACGGAGCCGATGGAATAAGGTTTTTTTATGAACCATGACACAGACATCATCAAATGGCAACCCATGATCGGGATTTCGCTCGGCCTCCATTTGGGCGTCTTGGTGCTCATGATTTTTTTACCCGGATTTTTGTCTTTGAGCCCGCGCGTGTTGCCGGGTACGGTTTACCAGGTCGATCTGGTCTCTTTGTCCGTCGGGAACGGTCAAAAGGCCAAAGGCGGGCAGACTGTTTATGACAAGAACAAGGTTTTAAAACCGGATTTGCCGGCTAAACGGGTTTCAGAAGACAAAATCAGGGCGGAAGAGCCCATTAAAATCGCCAAGCTCACGACGATTATAAAAGCGGAAAAAGAGCATGACGCTTCTTCGTCCGAGTTGATCAAGGAAGCAATCACCAAAATCGAAAAAGAGGCCCGCACCGCGAAACAAGCCAAGCAGGAAGAGGATCGCCAGATTGAAGAAGCGATCGCCGGGCTCAAGAATAAACCGATAACCGGTTCGGATAGCGGCGCGGCGCAGGCAAACGCCGGCGTTTCGGGTAATCCAGGCGGTACGCCTGCTGCGGGCAGCAGCTTGGCCATGCAGATTTATCAATCAGAAGTGGAGCGTTGGATTTTCAGTAAATGGTCTTATCCCGTGGCGCTGAGCAATCAAAAAGACCTTGCAGCGGTAGTGGAATTATTGGTCCGGGCCAATGGATCCATAGAAAAATCCTCTTTTGTAAAACGGTCCGGCAACCCGGTCTTTGACGCTTCGGTTTTAAAAGCCATTGAACGGGCCAATCCTTTACCCCCATTTCCGGAAGGACTAAGAAAAAGTAATGATGAATTTGAAATCAACTTTGATCTCACGAAGGTTCCCCAATAAGAAAACCCTTTTTTGGATCGGCCTTTTATGCGGGGGTCTGCTTTTTTGGCCAGGCCAAAGTCAGGCCAAGATCTATATCAATATCAATGCTCCCTCGGCCACGCGCATCAAGGTCGCTATTCCCTATCTTAAGAATTTTTCAAGCAAAGGCGAAAGGCCCGATTTGGCCAAAGCCATGGCGGAAGTATTGGCGGGCGACCTGGATTTTACCGGGTATTTCGAAGCCATGGATCCGGCCGCTTTTTTGGAAGAGGAGAGCAACAGCCTGACGGTCGAGAATATCCGTTTTGAAAACTGGACGGCGATCAAAGCGGAACTGCTGGTCAAAGCCGGGTACACCTGCGTGGGCCAAAATTTGGAACTGGAGTTCCGGCTTTACGATGTATCCCAAAGCCGGCAGCTCGTGGCCAAACGTTTTTTCGGCCGGATCGACGAATTCCGTACGCTCATGCACCGCGCCGGCAATGAGATTGTTTTGGAAGTGACCGGATTCGAGAGTGTCTTTTTAACCAAGCTGGCTTTTGTGGATAATTCCTCAGGCCATAAAGAGATCTATGTGTCCGATTTCGACGGTTACAATACGCGGCAGATTACTTTCGATAAAAGCATCGCGCTTTTTCCCAAGTGGTCGCCCAAAGGAGATAAATTATCCTTTAACTTGCTTAAGGGTAATTCGTGGCCGCTTTATATCAAGGACTTTTTGATCGGAACAGTCAGCCAGGTTTCGAACCGTGAGGGAATGAATTTGGGCGGTCGTTGGACTCCGGACGGCCGCAACCTGGCCCTGACCTTGTCGCATGAAGGCGATAAGGATCTTTACCTAATCGACCTTGAGGGCCGGATCGCCAGGCGTCTCACCAACCGTGTCGGCATCGATGTCTCCCCGGCTTTTTCTCCGGACGGTACGAAAATGGTTTTTATCTCCGACCGCTCCGGCACACCCCAGATCTATATAAAGGATTTAGTTGACAACACGGAACGACGCATCACTTATTTCCCGGAAAGAGAAGGCAATTATAATTCTTCACCGCATTGGTCGGCGCGCAATCAGATCGTGTTTTCCAGTTTATACGGCAAACGCCATGAAATTTTCGTCATTGACCCCAAGGGTGAATCCATGCAGCGGTTGACCGGTTTGAATGAGGACCAAGGCTATAATGAAGAACCCTGCTGGTCGCCCGACGGCCGATATATTGTTTTCAGTTCGAACCGGGAAGGGTCGTATCATCTTTACATGATGAACGTAAACGGTCACAATCAACGCAAGATCAAGAACTTACGCGGCTCCCAAACTTCTCCTTCTTGGGGTCCCTGACCGTTTTAGGCTAAAAGGGAAAGGATATTTAAGGTAACCTACTGAAAATGATGAGAAATTTATAAAGAGGGTTGATCTTTTTTCTAAAATTCTTGCAATATGAATGGGGAGGTGGTATGCCAATAATGCTTCGTATCTATTCATAAATTTGGCTGCAATGGGTTTATAAATATATAAAAAACGAGAAGGAGGAAAAGAGATGGCAAGAAAAACATTCATTCTATTGGTTGCTTTGGCATTCATGAGCGTACCGTTTTATATGGGTTGTGCTAAAAAACAAGTCACCCAAGAAACCAACCCGACACCGGCTCAAACTTCAACTCCGGCGCCCGGCTCCACCACCCAACCCGGCGCTACATCAACACCCGGTTCAGCTCCGGCACCAGCATCCGGCACAACATCGACACCCACCCAGGCTCCGGCGCAAACGATCAAGACGGCGGATGTTTTTGATCTCTCCACGATCTATTTCGATTATGACCAATCAGACCTGAAAGCAGAAACATTGAAGAATTTGGAGAAAAAGGCTGAATGGCTCAAAAAGAATCCCAGCGCTGTTGTGGGAATTGAAGGCCATTGCGATGAAAGAGGCACCAATGAGTATAATCTGGCTTTAGGTGACAGCCGCGCCAATGCCGCCAAAAGCTATCTGCGCTCTTTGGGCATCCCGGCTGAAAAGATTCACACCATCAGCTACGGCGAAGAGCGGCCGGCCGACGCGGGGCATAGTGAAGCGGCCTGGGCGAAAAACAGACGCGCTGAATTTTATTTGGTCAAATAATCATTTATTTTTCCAATTTAAATTTCATCTCGGGATGGGGCTGATTAAAGGCTTCCTCCCGGGGTGAATGTTCCCATATCCGACTTTTAATTTACATTTGCATTCCACGAGGAAAGCCATGATCCATATATGCAGAGTTTTGATCGGTATCGCTTTGGTGCTGATTTTTTCCGCTTGCGCCCAAAATCAGGACATGTTGAATCTAAACGATCAATATGTTTCTTTGAACAAGCGCATTTCCACTTTGGAACAGAGCCAAGGCCATATGGAAACCAAACTGGGCAGCGACCTCGAAGCCAGGCTAAAAGTCATTTATGCCACTCAAGCCGAATTGCGGCTAGAAATGGATCGTCTAAAAGCCGAGATCAATAAGCTGACCGGCCGGGTGGAGGATAACGACAACCTGATTAAGCGCACTTTTGAAAAAGATTTGACCGGCCAGGACAATATGAAGGCACAAGTGGCCGATCTCAATATGCGTATTAAAGAGATGGACAAGGCGATCAAAAACGTGGAAGAGAATTTGCGGGCAGGACTGGATGCCGCGGGCAAAACGCAAACATCGCAACCCGCGACAACAGCTTCGGCAGCCCCCGCGTCCAATCCATCTGCCATGCCGGTTGCCGGCAGTGATAACCTTTCCGATAAAGACTTATACAACCATACCTTGGATTTATTCAAGGAAGGTAAGACCGACGAGGCGTTTAAAGGTTTCAAGAGTTTTTTGGAGAAATTCCCCAAATCCGAATTGGCCGGTAATGCTCAGTTCTGGATCGGCGAATGTCATATGAACAAAAAACAATATGATCTTGCTATCCTGGCGTATCAGGATGTGATTAAAAATTACTCCTCGAACAATAAGGTTCCTAATGCTATTTTACGGCAAGGGGTTGCGGCTGAATTATACGGCGATAAAAAGCTGGCCAGAGCCCTGTACAAAAAGGTGATTGAAAAATTCCCCACCACCGCTGAAGCGAAAACAGCCAAAGAAAGGCTGGCCAAACTGGATTAATGCTTTAGACTGGATTAAAAAAAACAAAAAAAATCTTATGATCGCAGCAACTGCCCATCAAAAGGTCGTTGGAGCGCAAACGGGATCTATCCTCTCCAACAAGTACAGACTTTTTCCCTGATTCACCATCAAGGCATCGTTCATTCTTCCGCAAACGATAAATATCTATATATTGTATTGCCTTTGGATATTCAAAACAAAGTATTGATAAAGCTAAATGGTTAAAATAGTTTTTAGATTGCTTAATATGTTAAATTTCGGTTACTCTTATTTTTATGGTTTATTATAAATTAATGTTGACAGTTTTTTATTGACTTTATAGTCTTTAGGTATTATAAATAAAGACTAATAATTAGCTATGTGAATTTAAAATAGATAGTGAGGAGTTCGCTATGCCGCAGATTATGACAACCAAAGAGCTGGCCAAATATTTGAAATTGCATGAAATTACAATTTGTAAATATGCGGCGGAAGGCAAAATTCCAGCCATTCGGATCGGTCGTGTGTGGCGTTTTGATAAAGAAGCCATTGATAAATGGATCAGCGGCGGTCAAAAGAAATAACATTTACCAGCCCCGAATCGTTTTTATCCATTCAACTAAAGAGAAACTTAAAACAACGAAAACAGATGTATTCCTAAGCAGATCGATATAGTCGGACTTTCCATTTTCAGACATCCCTTGATATTTCGATAAAGAACCCTCGCAATACGCTGCGAGGATCCTTTTATTGGTAGAGCAGGAATGAGCGGCGCCAAGCCAAATATTCTTTTTCCTGAATTTGCCATTGCGCCCGGATCTCCCTAAGGTCGGCTTGTTTTTCCAGCTTTTTGCGCAAGCCGGAATCGCCCAAGATTAAATCAATGGGCTGCTTTTCAAATTCATATTCATAAGGCGGTTCTTTCCATTTGAAATGGGCCGGTGCGGTTTCCAAAACCGCTTTTAAAAGACTCAGGGACAAAAAATAAGGCTGAAAAAGAGAGTAGTCGGTCACGTGGATCATGAACCCCCGGCAAATTTCATCAGCCCATTTATTAAAAGTCGGCCGGAAACTAAATTCCTGCAAGGAGCAGCCGGCCGATGCTTCAGGGTCTAGAACAGTCCGAATTTTTTGGGGGTTTAAAAAAGGGGCTCCGAAAATTTCAAAAGGCCGGCAAGTGCCCCGGCCTTCGGAGAGATTGGTTCCTTCCCAAATAACCTGGCCCGGATACACATAGGCTGTTTCCGGTAAAGGCATATTGGGTGAAGGCATAAGCCACCTTAAACCGGTTTCATGCCAGAGCATGCTTCTTTGCCAGCCTTGCATAGGCAGAATATCCAAATCCAGATCCAGGTTAAAGACTTTTTGGAAAAGGCGGGCTAATTCAGCCATGGTCAATCCATGGCGCATGGGCAGGCTGAAAGGCCCAACAAACGAATAGAGTTCCGGCGCCAGACGATTGCCCTCGACCCTTGCGCCGCCCAATGGATTCGGCCGGTCCAGGATCAGGACTGAAACCCGAGCCTTGGCCGCTGCTTGCAGACAATTCAGCATGCTAGCCGCGAAAGTATAAACCCGCGTGCCCACATCCTGTAAATCAATGATCAGAATATCGATCAGGCCCAGCATCTCCGGGGTCGGTTCGCGCATCGCGGCATAAAGGCTGAAGACCGGGATTTGCAGTTCCGGGTCTTGAGCATGGCCGGTTTCAATCATGTTATCCTGCTCCAGGCCGCCGTAGCCGTGCTGGGGGCCGAAAACGGCTTTTAAATGCCCGGGCAGGCAATACCGGATAACTTCTTTAGCCGGTATGAAACGGCAGTCCAAAGAAGCTTGATTGCACAAGAGGCCGATACGCCGGCCTTTCAGTTTGGGGGAATAGGTCTCCCTCAAAATATCCAAACCGGTCGCGATTTTTGGCATGGTTTTCCTCTATTAACAATAATTTCTAATGGACATCTTTTTCCGAGCATGTTAGCATGCCTTCCCTTATGCAGGTCAATAAAGATCTTAAATTTTTTTAGAGGTTCAGGAGGAGTTAGGGAATGTTAAGTTTAATGAGAAAACATGCCAAATCCTG
>RPPU01000163.1 GCA_003819975.1 Desulfobacteraceae bacterium | reverse complement strand
TTTTGATTGCTGTCTTCCGTGCCTTTGGCGGAAGTGTATCCCGCCATGCGGACTTTCATTTTCGGATTTTCGTTCAGAACCCGCACATCCTTATCCAGCTGGATTTTTGCGTCATGAGTAAGAGTGGATTGATCGAAATCGAAATGCGTGTCTCCGAAAGCGACAATCTCTTCATCGGCTTTCTGATCCAGCACCAGCATCATGACTTTTAAATCGGAAACGCTCTTTTCCGATCGTTCCGTCGTAGGACCGTTCCGGAACAGCATAATTAAGAGAATCGCCACAATGATGCCCAGTAACCCCACGATTGAAAAAAGAATATTTTGCGTCCGTTTTCTGCGTTTTTCCCTGGACCGTAATCCGGTTTCTTTTTCCGCTTCAAGCCAATCGACAAAATCATTGCCGTCTTTAAAGCCGTGCTTTTCATATAGTTCATAAGCCTTGTTCTTTATTTCCGTATTTTCTTCATTTAAATTTTTCTGTAACATTTTGTCGCCTCATTCTATCTTCTACATAGTCATTTGCGAACCCGGAGTAACCGAAACCCGCTCCCTTTTATTTGCAATACCTTGTTTTATCGGTTCTTCGACATCATCTGTGTTCGGTAATCGCTATTACTTAATGCTTAGAAGAAACGCCAACCCTTTAACTCTGTGCCGAAACTTTCAACGTTCATCCCTTTGGTAGCGGAAGCCCTCCTCTTAAAAGACCCCTGTCGGCTCGATCGCTTCCGGTCCTGATAAGTTCCAATCACGGCCACTGCAATCGCGACTACAAGCAAAACATGAATGAATCCACCCATCGTATATCGACTTATTAACCCCACCAACCATTCGATTAACAGTACTACGACGATCATCCACCACATTTGCATCTCCTTACTTTACGGTCCTTAAGAGCCGCAGGCCGATTTTATACCCTCAGCCGGCGGCGGTCCTATTGTCTTTTTTCGATCGAGACTACTCAATGGTCATTCGATTCTTAACGCCTTTCACGCCCGTCACGTCGTTGGCAAGCTTACCCGCCAGATTCGACTCGGCCGCATTAGCGGCTTTGCCTCTCAAGGTAACCAGACCGTTCTTCGTGCTGACCGAAGTATGAATGGCGCTGGTGGAACGATGATAAAGCAACGTCATTTTGACCTGGGCGGTGATGGAAGCATCGTCGATTTTTTCACCGACCGTTCGCGGTTTATTGGATGTTTTCAGAACGGCCATCTCGTTCGTGACGGTTTTAATGCCGTCGACATCTTTCGCGTATTCGGCCGTCAAATCCTTTTGAGCCTGGCTGCCGGCATTACCCCGCAAAGTCACGTTGCCGTCCAGAACGTCAACTTCGGTGTTGACGGCGCTCACGCTGCGATGAAACATAAGCGTCATTTTTATTTTCTCGCGGAGCCATGCATCCGAATTTGCGGTAAGAACTTCTCCTTTAATCTCCAGTCTGTTGTCGACGCTTTTGACGCCGGGCAAGCCGGAAACGGTCTCTTCAGCTATGGACTTGTGATATTCCTGGGCGACCGTTCCCGTCAAAGTAACGGCGCCGTTTTTTGATTCGATTTTTATATCGTCATTTTTAAGATAGGTTTTGAATAGATAGGATTGCTTGGCCGATGATTCGATCCGATCATCCGCTTTCGAAGCATAGATCGGCGCACTGAACATCAGCAAGGCCGCAGCCGCCATTACCAGAGATAGGGAATAGGTTGTCGCTTTCATAGTCGCTTATCCTTTTTTATTTAAATTGTTTTCTTATACTCTTATTCCGGGAGTTTTCCCTGCAATGCCTGAGAATTTTTTACGTTTTCATAATGTGCTTATCTGCCGGACGATCCTTTACCGGGCCTTTTCCGCCGGGCGCCTTTGCCGCGCCCGGTTCGTTACTTTCCGAAAACTTTCTTTATTTCACCGATTTTTTTCTGAGCCTTCCCGGCGATTTTTTCCCCGGCGCCTTCCGCCTCCAATTTCGGGTTATTGCTTAACTCCCCAATAACCTCCTTGACCTTTCCCTTCATTTGATGAAAGGTTCCTTCTCTTTGGTCTCTTTTGCTCGATTTCATGATATTTCTCCTTTTGGATCGGCGCATGGCCGTTTCAAACGATCGTCTCTTTTAGCCGGCGACCGGGAAACCGATCAGCGCAGCAATCCGAGAATGCCGATTATTATGAGATAAACGGCAACGATATAATTCAATAATTTTGGAACGAGCAGAATTGCTATCCCCGCGATTAGAGCGATCACCGGCTGCGGCGTGATTAAGATTTGCATGGTATCCGACCTCCTTTCAAAGCTCTGCATAAAAGAGCCGATTTTGTCCCGATTTTTGGACGACGCAGGACCTTGGAATTTTACCAAACCCTGTCGATATCTCTTTCAAGTAAATCAATTCGACCGGAAATCTCTATTTTTTCCTCCGGGGTGAAGGGTCGGTCTTTTACCCGGTGCAAAAATTCCCTTCGGATGGCATCCAATCGTAATTGAAATTCCCTCCCCTGAACACGCGTCAATCTTCCGGCCGTTATCCCTTCGTCGAGCCTCCTCTGAAGCGCGATCATCCGATCCTCGATTTTTGTGTCTTCAATTCTAGAAGGTTGAGCGCGCAACTGGCTGACTTCTTTCTCCAGCTCGTCCAGCCTCCCGAAAAGTGGATTCCATTCTTCCTGCGTGGTTCGCCTTTCCCGCAAAACCGTATAATCCCTGCGGATATTCTCCAGTTTTATCAAAAGATGTTGAGTCTCATTTGAGGTGAGTTCGCCGGCTGCCAACCCATTGCCAATTCCCTGTTGAAGCAAAAACATGCGATCCTCGGTCTTTCTTTCATATGCCGGCCACCTTTGAGGAACCGAAGCGCATTGCATTAGAACCGCCGTCATCACCGGGACAAATACAAAAAACACAAGACACATTTTTTTTACCATAAAATCCCTCCTTTATTCTTTATTTTTACGACTCTTATTTCCCAGGATAAGCAATACGATACCGCCCGCAAGCGCGATTCCGCCCGCGATCGGCGGCAAGGGAATCGTTTTTTTCTTCTCGGCGGTCATCTGGATGGGGCCGATATCCACGATCTTTTCCCTGGTCGTGTAAGTCAAGCCCTGGTAAGCAAAAGCCACGATCCCGAGAACGATTAAAGCAATACCAAGCATGATGATCGATTTCATAAGCATTGACTTTCTTGTTTTAGGCGTTTAGAGATATAAATTTTTTACAATTTTCGTTTCTGGAAAAGCCGGAATAGCAACACGATCACGGCGACAACCAGCAGGATGTGAATAACCCCGCCCAGCGTGTATCCGGTAATCAATCCCAGAAGCCACAGAATCAATAAGAATACTAAGACAGTCCAAATCATTTTCGATCCCTTTCGGGGACGGAATGCGTCCACCTCTTTAAATTTTTGCGAAGACAGCTAACATTTTACAGGAACGGCTGAAAAGGTAACTAAGTAAAAATCTTTATTTTTACAACAATCTCACTGTATTTTCCGATCGGTTTACCCCGTTTGCCGTGTAATATTTTTCGCTTTCACTCTTTATGCCCTTTAAAGACGTTTGAAGGGGCTTCGGACATAATCCCCGGGTTATCCTCCGTTCGGATAGAGGCTTTTTTCTCCGAACACAACCCCGCACCCTTTGTAATAACAGGCCCGAATCGTTTTCTAGGCCATCCGGAAAACATCGATCGCCTGACCCGCTCGAATCCGGTCTCGGTTTTCCAGAATGACCGGGTCGACAATCTCCCCGCAGATCACACATTGCCACCCCCAAAACTGTTCACGGGGACTGTAAAATTTGTTATAAACAAGGTTGCCCATACAGCGAACGCATTTTGTAGGATGCAATGGACTCATTATTAAATCTCCTTCATCCCCGTCGGATGAAATACGGTGTGGAACGTCCTTTCATAGGGTTCTTCGAGAAAATTCATCGCACCCCGCAATACTTTAAAATGATCCGACTTCATATAGTTCATAAGGTTTTCCGGATTGTCCCATTCTTCAAGAAGAACGAATCGATTTTCGTCTTCGATACTTCGGCAGAAATCGCAACGCAGGCATCCTTTCTCTTTCTTTATGGAATCGGACAGAGAAGCGATCGTTTGCGACAATTCCATGCGCTTCTCCGAAGGCGCCTTCATGCGTATGGTTACAAGGATCATATCGATTGTAATTGCAAGCCGCTCGCCAACCGGCAAAAACGACTGGAAATTCCGGATGGTTCATGAATAACAGGGGGTTAGCGTGCAGAGCGATAACGGCGGAAAAGCGTGAAACGACTGGATGCGCCTCCATATTTGGTGGAGCCTCAATATATGGAGGGATACGATAAGGAGAATCAAATGCGCACAAGACAACACCTATCGGGGCGATAGGGCGCCGATCTGACGACTTTTTATAAACCTATATTTATGCAGCCGTAAGATTCGCGCCCGACAAACGGAGCGTTGCTTACGACTGCCCGGATCAAATCAACTTGAACTGGGGGCAGCCGAAAAGCAACAATCCCTTAAGGATGAATACTGATGGGCGGAAAAAAGATACGGATGCCCGGGGGCGGAGGCGGTGCATAAATAACCCGCGGCGGGACATAATATCGTTCCCGGTGGTCGTACGGCCGGTAAACACGCCGGTGGTGTCTATGATAGTACCGGCGGTGGTCACGGTTGTCGTGTTTTACGATGCGTCTATGATTATCTTGCCCGTAAGCCGGCGCTACGTCTACACTGCCGATCATCGCGGCCAAAACAAACCCCATCAAAAGGGCGCCTGCCATCGATTTGAAATTCCACATACTTGATGTTCTCATATCATCACTCCATTCTCGGATCGATTAAAGTCGTCGATTAAACGATATTTTGAGGCTGCAATATTTTCGATTATTTTCTCTTCTTAATCGTTTTAAAAATTCCGGTTTGAAATATTTTATCGGTGCTGTCTTTCTGTTCATCGGACATGCTGTCATAAAGCGCTTCGAACGGCACGATGAATTTATTAAATTGATCTAAATGGGCTTCGGTAATGCGACCGTGGAATTTCATATGCTCGACCGCGTTCATGGGCTTGGCATTCTCGACCCTTTCCCTGGTAAGAATGTCCATGTCGATTGCATTTTCCCGCATCGCCTGAGTAAGGTTACTCCATAATTCTTCCTGAGCCTCGGTGATGCTTAGCGCGTTCTGAAGCAATTTGATTTGAGCCTCGGTAAGCTCGACAACCGAGACTTTGGCGACTGCCGACGATTTTTTTACGACTGCGGCCGCAAAAGAAGGTTTTGCATTGGCGAAAAAAATTGCGGACAAAAACGCCGCCATCAAAACGATTCGTGTGACTGAAAAAATAACCCGACGATCCTTTTGCTTTTGTTTCATAACCTGTCTCCTTTTAAGTTTAGTTTACAAACGTTAATGGGCGATACGCCGAATGACAACTGTCGCATATCTCTTACGGCCCCTTGGAATGCTGCAACGCGTCTCCTAATATTCCGTAGCGGGGACAGTTTGCGGAACCTTTAAACGCAGTTAGAGATGAAAATCTCCAACGGGGATATACAAATCGTGAAGAATCGCAATCATCTATTGCCATTATGCTTTCTATACAGAGGTCTAGACGGTTGTGACGACTCCCGATGTTGCGGTTGCGGCTGCGATCTTAAGCCTTGAACGCCCCAAGTTTGTTGCTTCTCCCAATGTTTGTTTTTTTCCCAGTTTCGCCAGTTGCCTTGGACTCGTCGGTGGGATACTTTTTGGTGGTCCCATTGATGCCCTTGCCAGTTACGCTCCCTATAATTCTGTCTCCAACCGGGTGGTACGTTTCTATAAAAAGACGGAATGTGTCGATAGTAGCTCCAACCTGAATGATAATGCCGCGAGCGATACCAACGTCCTTCCCACGGACGGTACCACCAACCACCGTAGAAAAAGATCTCCTCCTCCACATCGGGGACCGCGTAAACATTCGTCTCCGGGATCACGACCAACTCCGGGGGTGCGGCAAATACGATGGGTGAAGGCCGAGAAATGCGAATGCCTATATTTGACTTCGCCATTATTGGAACGGAAACCATAATAACCAACGCTAAAAGCAATGTTACAAAAAACGACTTTTTCATTTTATTGCCTCCTCTATGCATTATTGTTTTGTCTTTCATGAACCCTTTAGCCTAGAACCTGCCGTTTCTGTCGATTCCATGGTCTCTTCGATCTTGGACTCGGGCTAGCCGATGGTCATCCAATTCCTTACGCGTTTAACCCCGTTAATGTCGTTGACAAGTCTGCTGACCAATCGAAGTTCGGCTGCATTGCCGGCTTTGCCGCCCAAAGTAACCACGCCGTTTTTCGTGGATACCGTGGTGTTTAGGGCGCTGGTCGAACGATGAAGCAGCAGCGCCATCTTGACTTGAGCAGTGATGGAAGCATCGTCGATTTTTTCGTTTGCGGTACGCTTCTTTTTCGAGGACTCGATCACGATCATCTCGTTATTTACGTCTTTAATCCCTTCGACATCCCGCGCGTATTCGGTCGTCAGGCTCTTTTGAGCATGACTGACCGCATTTCCCCGCAGGGTCACGATGCCGTCCGTGACATCCACTTCGGTTGTGCGGGCGCTCACGCTGCGATGAAACCAGAGCGTGGCTTTTACTTTATCGCGCAGCCACGCATCCGAGTTTGCGGTGGGGGGTGCGCCCTTGGCTTCCAGTCTGTTGTCCACGCTTATGACGCCGGGCAGACCGGTAACGGTCTCCTGGGCCATTGTTTTGTGGTATTCCCCGGAGACAATCCCCGTCAAGGTGACGGCGCCGTCCTTGGAGTCGATTTTGATATCGTCGTCCTGAAGATAGGTTTTGAACACATAGGAGTTCCGCGCGGTTAATTCGATGCGATCGTCCATTTTGGACGCATACGCAGGCGCGCTGGTTATTACCAAAGCGACAACCGCCGCCATCATTATTGCCACTCTATATAAATTTTTCATTTAACCGTTTTCCTTTCATGGTTGCTGTTGTATTTTGTTTTTTAAAAGGCCCGATCCTTTTCGCCGAAGCGCCTCTCCCTTGATGGGGGAGAAATCGCGGAAAGGGGCGACGATCGCAAAACCGGCCCACGCCTATTTTCATCCCTTTTTATTTTGCGACCGCCATCCGGAAATGTTTTTTACGTCTTCATAATGTGTTTACCGGCCGGACGATCCTTTATCGGACCTTTGCCGCCGGGCGCCTTTGCCGCGCGTCTTTTAGCCGCGGTCATTCTGCCGCCTCTGCTTTTTTTTGCCATTTCGAACACCTCCTCTCGCCTTGGTGATCGTAATTCGTCTCTCGTTGAATGTCGCATCGACGCTCCGGCGAACTTCGCCCGGACGGGGCCGATATCGATAAATTTTTCTCGAGGCGGAATGAGCCCGGATTGTTCAATCCCCTTTAAGTCTCCTCCATTTTCGAAGGGCGGAAAACGGTGTGAAAAGACCTTTCATAGGGCTCTTCGAGAAGATTCGCCGTTCCCCGGAGCACCTTAAAATATTCCGATTTCAGGTGGGTCATAAGATTCTCCCGGGTATTCCATTCTTCGAGAAGAAAGAATCGATTTTCATTTTCAAAACTTCGACAGAAGTCGCAGCGCCGGCAACCCTTCTCCATTCTTGTGAAATCGGACAAAGAAGTAATCGTCTGCGCCAATTCCCTGCGTTTATCCGAAAGAACTTTTATGCGTGTGATAACTAGGATCATACGGTTCAGAGCTGCAAGCGGCTTGCCAACAAAAGAAAAATGCCGAAAGCGTGGGATCGTCTCTTAATAACAGGGGTTTAGAGCATTTAATGTAATCGGTGGAGTAGTAAGAGATGAGTCGTTTAGCCTCAGTATTTAGCGGAACCTCAGTATGTGGAGGGCGGCCTTGAAGGGCGACGGACGATCTAATCGGGTTTTTTGGCCTCGGGCCTCGCTATGTTGAGCTTATGCATTCGCGTTCTTAAGGTGCTCGGGTGAAGGCCCGGGATCGCTGCGGCTCCGGCCCATGCCTTCGAAGCGCGTTCGGATTAATGTTTGATGCCTCTCTTTTCCCGCTCAGGGGTTGTAAGGGTCGCGCCATTCAACGGCGCCGAACCCGGACTTACCGAGAAAAGTGTAAACAAGGGCGACGGTTCCGGTTGTCTGATGGCTGTCGGCCCGGTCGGGATACCGGGCGTCCCGTCGGGATGTGATGTATTGGATCCCGAGGGCATGCCGGCCATAAACGCGGACAGTGAGTCCCATGTTCAGACGGCCGATAGACTCCCGGCCCCCCGGGTCTCCGCCACCCATGCCGGTCACATAATAATCGCGTCCGGTTAAGTCCAACATGGCCTTGTCGCCATAGATGAGGCGAAGCGCGAGGAGTCCCTGCGGGGTGACGCCGTAATGGTAGTCGCGTGCACCCACGGGCGTGATATTTCCGGCTGCGGCGTAACCGATACCCCCAAGCACCGAGCCCTGAAGGGCAACCTTTTGCGAGAGCCACCATTGATAGGTA
>RPPU01000162.1 GCA_003819975.1 Desulfobacteraceae bacterium | reverse complement strand
CGACAACGGGCGCGAGTCTTATCGCAAGGCGGAGAAACAGTTGCTTGGTTTCGATCATTCCGAAATCGCAGCCGATGTCTGTCGCCGCTGGATGATCCCGAATTTGATCACCATCGGCGTGCGCTATCACCATTATCCCAGCCGGGCCCAGGGTAATCTTTTAGCCTATATCGTGCATTTGGCGGATGCCATGGCCATTGTGAGCGGTATCGGGATCAGCATCGCCGAACTGGACATGATTGACGACAAAGCCATGGGAATGGTCGGGCTCCAGGCTGAAGAGTTGGAGCATTTGAAAACGCATATGCTGGCGACGGTTGAAAAAATAACCAGCAAAATTGAAAAGGCCTCCGGAGAGGCCTAGTTTTTTTGCGGCGGTTATTTATTTACGCCTGAGTCGATCCAGGGAAAGCCGCAAGCTGTCCTGCATGCGGGCGATCGATTCGGCTAATTCGCCGATTTCATCCTTGGAAGTGACTTGTATTTCCGTATCCAATTCACCGACGCTGATTCGGTCGGCGACATTCGATAAATACCGGATTCGGCCGGTCAACCGGCGGCCATAGAAAAAGACCAGCCAGATAATCAAGATGATACTAACCGCCACAATGATAATATTGGTATTGATGGCGGTTTGTCTTATTTTCTGACTGCTGGTTTCCAGTTTTTTAACCGGCTTAGTCCCCATCCATTTATCGTACATCTCATAATATTTGCCGGTGCGGATGGACCAGACAATGGCGTTGTTCACGAAATTTCTGAAATCCGAGTTGTTTTCCCTCATCATAAAAGCATAGGGATCATAGGCGATCGCAAAATCGAGAATCCGCCACTCTTCCGGGTTGGGTGTTTTGATACGCAGGCCTTCCAACAAGCTACGGTCCGTACAATAAGCGTCGATTTTGCCGGCCTGCAGGGCTTTAAAACCGGGAGGATGGTCGTCAAATTCCACAATAGCGGCAGCCGTCAGCGTTTTGTCTTCCTGTTTGGTTTTGAGAGCGGTCAGGTTGGAGGTGTCTTTGGTGGCCCCGATTTTTTTACCATTCAGATCCTCCAAAGTCTTGATGGGGCTCGCGTTCGGCACCAAAAAGGTGGTTTCTGAAAAGAAGAAAAAGATGCTGAAATCGACTTCTTCGTTACGGCTCTTGGTAAAGGAGGTAGACCCCATTTCGATGTCGATTTTGTTTTCCTTTACAAAAGCCAGGCGATTTTGAGAGGTCACGGTCACGGGTTCAACGGTGATTTTTTTGCCCAAAGACTCGGAAAGTAATTCAGCGATATAATAACCCATATCCACGGAAAACCCGACGTGCTGGTTGGCATTATTGTCGAAAAAGGCGAAGGGCGGTGAATTAGCGCGCCAACCGATACGGATTTTACCGGTATTGGCGATTTGGTCCATGGTTTCATCCGCAACCGCGGCGGCGCAAAGGAGCAGGATGATAAAAGCAATACAACCCGTCAGATGAAAAGATTTCCTCATACGAAAATCTCCTTTTTGATTTATCTTGTTCATGAAACAACCTTTGGTAACGATCGTTTTCCGTTCTGAGCCTTTATTTAGGCGGGGGTGGTTTTTTCCACCAGTCTGTTTTCAAAGGATACTTGATCAGTTGTAAGTAATCTTGGTACGCTTTGGACATCGGGATGGGGACCACGCCTTTCGGCCCCATCCATTTATCGTATAATTCCTGGAATCGTCCGGTTTGGATTGCCCAGACCAGCGTATTGTCGACAAAATCTCGCAGGTCGGAATTGCCCTTGCGAACCATGAAACCATATGGTTCATAAGCTATAGCAAAATCCGCGACTCTCCAAAGGTCCGGCTGGGCGGCCTTCATTTTTAGACCTTCCAAAATGCTGCGATCCCCGCAATATAAATCCAACGTATCAAGCTGCAGCGCAGCCAGGCCGTCATCATGTGTTTCAGCTTGCAGGATCGCTCCTTTGGGCGTAAAAATACCTTCGGCAATCTTAGTATTAAGAGCAGTGAGATTGGTGCTGCCTTTGACGGCGCCGATTCTTTTTCCGTTCAAATCGTTGACCGACTTGATCTTGCTGTCCCTGGGGAGCAGAAATGTGGTTTCAGAAACGAAAAAAGTCAGGCTGAAATCGACGTCGCGATCACGCGCCTGAGTATGGGTGGTGTTGCCCATTTCAATATCGATTTCCTTGGCCATCAGTTTGGGCAAGCGGTCTTTGGACGCGATGGTTAGGGGAATGACTTCGATTTTTTTATTAAATCGCTGGGAAAGCATTTCGGTAATGAGGTTGCCCATATCCACGCAAAACCCTTCATGTTTGCCGGTTTCTTTATTTAGGGAGGCGAAAGGACTGGAAGAATCCCGCCAGCCGATCTTGATTTTTCCGGTATTTTCTATGATCTCCATGGTTTCAGCGGCGAACAAAGGCGCCAGCAATACCAGGCTGAACAAGGCGACAGTCGCAAGAAGAGGGATTCTTTTCATATGGAAAACTCCTTTAGCTGAGTTTAAAGATGGTTATTTCTTTTTCCACCATTCGTTTTCCTGGGGCCAGACAATCAAATCCAGGTAATTTTTAAAAGCCGGCGACATCGGGATGGCCACAACGCCCAGAGTGGATTCATCCAAATAGGTTGTGCAAGATACATAATAAGGCGTGCCTTTGACCGGCGTGCAAACCAAGTAATTGTCCCGCGAACGGCCTTCAATCTCTTGCACGTAACGACCGCTGGTTTCGATGCCGCCCCGGCCGCCCCGGATTATTTTTTCGAATGGACTAAAACCTTGACCGACAAGATCTTTTAGTGAACTTACATCCTGCCCGACATATTTGGGGTTGACATGAGCCCAAAAGATCAGCTTGCCGTCTTCGGTCGGCTCGTAAAGGGAGGTATAGCCCCGCATGGTTAAATTGATCCGTTGCACGGCTATTTTTTTAAATTCGATGTCATTATTAAAATCTTCTTTTTTCAAATCGGAGTGAATGGCCAAATAAATCTGAATTTGTTGAGCAATCGCTTTGGAGTATTCCTGAACTTCGTTTTCAGATACCCGAACCAACATCTTCAGGCTTTCACCGGTCATGGTTCGACCCAGCGTGTCCATTACTCTTAAAGTGAAGATACCGCCGGCGGAAAGGGCCAAAATCAGAGGAACAAGAAAAAAGAGCATTAATTTGCCTCTTAAGCCGATTCCGGTAAACCGGCTGGCAGATTCGGTCTTTTTCCCGGCGTTTTTTTGGCCCGCCGGGCGCATACCGGTTGCGGCATCCGCGGATTGCTTCCCGGTCCCTTTTTTTGGCTGCTGGACGGCCATTAAATGATTGCAAGATTTGCATTTCATTTTCGTTTTACGCTGAGCGATGGAAGCTTCTATTTCGTGTTTTTGCCCGCATTCTTCGCAAATAACAATCATGAGGGTCCCCTTATAAAAAAGTAGTTGAGAGGTGTCGGCCCATTGCTTTTTCCGCCGATTATTCGGCGGTTTTTTATTTAGGCCTATTTGCGCCTGCGTAAGCGGTTCAAGGAAAGACGCAAGCTGTCCTGCATGCGGGAGATGGCCAGAGCCAATTCGCCGATTTCGTCTTTAGCGGCGACTTTGACTTCCACGTCCAACTCTCCGACACTGATCCGATCGGCTACCCCGGATAAATATTTGATGTTGCCCGTCAAGCGACGGCCGAATAAGAAGACCAGAAAAATAATGAGCACAATGGTGCTGCCGATGATGATCGTCAGGGTCTGAATGGCATTTTCACGGATTTTTTGGCTGCTGGTCCGCATCTCTTTAACCGCTTGGGTGCCCATCCATTTATCGTAGATCTCATAATATTTACCGGTTTTAATGGACCAGATGATGGCATTGTTCAGAAAAGTTCGGAAATCGCCGTTGTTCCCCCGTATCAGACAGGCATAGGGTGCATAGGCAATGGAGAAATTCGTGATTTGCCAGGCGGCGGGGTTGGGTGTTTCGCGCCGCAGGCGTTCCAAGAGAAGATAATCGGAACAATAGACCTGAGTTCTTCCCGAGGCCAGGTCCGCCAAACCCTGTTCGACATTATCCGCTTCTACGATATCGGCCGATCGGAGGGATTCTTGTTCTATCTTGGCTTTTATGGCGCTCAGGCTATGACTGTTTTTCAGCACGCCGATTTTCTTGCCGTTTAATTCGGTGACGTTCCTGATCGGATTGTCCTTGGGCGTCATGAAAGCCGTGTCTGAAAAGAAATAGAAAATACTGTAATCGAGCTTATCGGTTCGGCCTATGTTGATGGATATGGAGCCCATATCCATGTCGATTTTATTGTCCGTCAACATTGCGATGCGGTTTTGGGAAGTGGTGGCTTGGTTTTCAATGCTGATTTTTTTGCCCAAATGCTCTGACAGTAAATTGACGATAAAATGAGCCAAATCGACCGATAACCCGCCATATTGACCGTCTTTGTCCCGGAAAGTAAAGGGCGGTTCGTTTTCCCGCCAGCCAATTCGGATTTTGCCTGTTTTTGCCACACGATCCATGGTTTCATCGGCCAAGAGAGTGCCATAGGTCAAAAGACAAATTGAAACCAGGCAAAGGGTCAAAAGAAAGGATTTCTTCATTTGAAAAACTCCTCGGATAAAAATGCGTTGCCGTTTATTTATTTCTTTTTCCACCATTCATTCCCCAGCGGCCGCCATGCTTCCATTTCCAGATAGATTTTAAAGAGCGGAGACATGGGGACATCCATCACATTGGTGGATTCACTCAAATAGGTCGAGCAAGAGACATAATAGGGGGTGCCTTTGACCGGGGTGCAAACCATGAAAATATCCTGCGGCCGGCTGACCGTCCCTTGAGTATAACGGCCGCTCGATTCTTTACCGGACCGGCCGTTGCGAATGATTTTCATGAATTCATTGAACCCTTTCCCGAATGAGGCCTGCAAAGAGTCCATATCGCGGCCGATATAATCGGGATTGGCATGGGCCCAAAAGACCTGTTTTCCATCCACGGTCGGTTCATAAAGCGAAGTGGTCCCGCGCATGGTAAGCGAAATGCGCTGGATCGCAATTTTTTTAAAATCAACATCGTCATTGAACTTTTCTTTTTTCAGATCAGGATGATTGGTTAAATAAATTTGGATTTGCTGGGAAACGGCTTTGGAGTATTCCGTGACCTCGTTTTCAGAAACGCTGGTCAACATTCTCAAGCTTTCATCCGCCATGGTATTGCCCAGCGCATCCATTTGGCGCACGAAAAAGTAACCGCCAACGGCAAGGACCAGGGTCAAGGGCGTAAGAAAAAAGAGTATCAATTGGCCCCTTAATCCGATCCCGATATGCCGGCGTTGGGAGGCGCCTGCTTTTATGGCAGGCATAGAGGGGGCGGAGCTGGATTTGGAGGCGGTCGATTGGGTCAGGTCTTGGGCCCGCACCTGTTTTTCAGAGGGATACATCAAATCCTCGGCCGTGACATCTTTGATGGACTCCGGATTATAGATGTTGATCAAAAAATTGCAGGATTTGCATTTTATTTTCGCTTTCCGGCGAGTCATGATGGAAGGATCCAGCTCGTATTTTTGCCCGCATTCTTCGCAAATAACAATCATTGGGGGTCCCCTTTTAAATAGGATTTATGCGCCTGTCATGCCTCGATTATCCGGAGCTTAAAATAGAATCACGCCAAAATCGAGTTTTTAATTAAATCTCCGGCACAGAACCGTAATTTACGTTTATGAAAGTTAAGCAATTATAAAAACTTTGGCTTTAAGTGTCAATATTATTAAGGTTTTTGGTCATAAACCTGTTTGTGAACCTTATTTTTTTTGTGTATAAGTGGGGATCTAAATGTTTTTTCGACCCGGAAGGCTTAGGATCGAAATGTTTTATTGATCCTGAAAATCCAGGATCAATAAAACATGAATTCCGGCAAGGTCGCCGGAATAAGCCCGTACAACGGCAAGTCAATTCCTTATTTACTTTTCACTTATCGACAACTTTTTGTCGGTATTTTGGAATGAGAAACCTAATCGCCTAATTCGCAAGTTTTTAAACAGTTTTTGTAAACAGCTCCGGATTCATGGATATGCCCACGACCTCTTTAATTAAAAATATACGGCTTTTATTGTCTGAAACCATGTTGCGGGAGCGGGTGATCCTTGGCCGGCAATTGCAAGGCATTGAACGTAAAATCAGGTCAAAAAAGGGTGGGCCCGATGCACAGCGTCATTTGGTTGATCTTGAAAAAAAGGCTTTAGCTGCGCAAAAAATCCGCCAAAACCGAAGCCAGGACCGGCCCCGCTTGATTTTCCCGGAACAATTACCGATCACGGCTAAGCAATCTGAAATCATTCAAGCGATCCGGGAAAACCAGGTCGTGATTATTTCGGGCGAAACCGGATGCGGCAAGAGCACTCAAATTCCCAAGATGTGCCTGGCCGCCGATCGGGGCCTGGACGGAAAGATCGGTTGCACCCAGCCGCGCCGCATTGCCGCCATCACTATTAGTCAGCGGATTGCCGAAGAATTAGGCCAGGAATTAGGTCAATCGGTGGGCTATAAAATTCGTTTTCGGGACAAAACCAATCCGCAAGCCTACATCAAGATCATGACCGACGGTATGCTGTTGGCCGAGACCCAGGCTGATCCTAAACTGTATGAATATGACACCCTTATTATTGATGAAGCTCACGAACGCAGCCTGAATGTGGATTTTCTGCTGGGCATCATCAAGACCTTGTTGAAATCCAGGCCGGAACTTAAGTTGATTATTACTTCCGCCACCCTGGACACGGAGAAATTTTCAGAAGCGTTTGCAAAGGCGCCGGTCATCAAGGTCGGCGGCCGGCTTTTTCCGGTCGAGGTTGAATATTGGCCCCTGGATCCCGAGAAAGAGGAAGCGGGCGAGTTAACCTATATTGATCTGGCGGTCAAGGCGGTCGAACGCTTGCAAAACCGGCCTGATCGCGGCGATATCCTGATTTTTATGCCCACCGAGCAGGATATCCTGGAAACCTGTGAGCGTCTGGAGGGCCGGCAATATCCAGGGACTTTTATTTTACCCCTGTATGCGCGGTTGCCGGCCAGTCAACAGGGCCGGGTTTATCAAGTCAAAGGCCGTAAGATTGTGGTGGCCACTAATGTGGCCGAGACTTCCCTGACCATTCCGGGGATTAAATACGTGATCGATACGGGACTGGCGCGTATTTCCCAATATTTGCCGCGCACCCGTACCACCAGTTTGCCGATCAGCCCGATTTCACAGAGCAGCGCCAATCAGCGCAAAGGCCGTTGCGGCCGGGTGCAGAACGGGGTTTGCATCCGTCTTTATGCGGAAGAAGATTATCTGGCGCGACCGCTCTTTACCATGCCCGAGATTTTGCGTTCCAATCTGGCCGAGGTCATCTTGCGCATGATTTTTTTAGGCCTGGGCGCGGTGGCGAAATTCCCTTTTATCGATCCGCCCAGCCCCAAGAGCGTCAAAGACGGTTATGATCTGCTTCTGGAATTGGGCGCCATTGCCTGGACGGGTCAGGAACATATCCTGACCGATCAGGGCCGCGCCATGGCGCGCATGCCGTTGGATCCCCGCATCAGCCGCATGATGCTGGCGGCGCAAAAAGAGGGGTGTGTGCCGGAAACGGCCGTGATTGCGGCGGCGCTCAGCATCCAGGACCCGCGCGAACGGCCCCTGGAAAAAGCGGCCCAGGCCGACCAGGTACATGCCCCGTTCAGGGACCCGCAATCGGATTTTATCACCCTCCTGAATGTCTGGAACCATTATCATCATACCTGGCTGCGCCTCAAGACTCAGAACAAGATGCGCCGTTTTTGCAAAGATTATTTTCTGTCCTTTAACCGCATGCGCGAGTGGATTTATATCCACGAGCAAATCATGCACATCCTGAAAGAGCAGCACCTGGATGCGGGCCAAAGGAAAACCAGGGAAATCACGCCCGCGCTTTACGCCGGTGTTCACCGGTCCATCCTGAGCGGTTTTCTGAACAATATCGCCCTGAAAAAAGAGAAGAACCTTTTCCAGGCCACCAAGGGCCGCGAAGTAACGATCTTCCCGGGGTCCGGGCTGTTCAATAAAAACGCCGATTGGATCGTGGCCGCCGAAATGGTGCAGACCTCGCGGCTGTTCGCGCGCACGGTCGCCAAGATCGAAAGCGTCTGGCTGGAAGAATTGGGCGCGGGTCTCTGCAAGTCGTCTTACACGGCTCCGCATTGGGAGAAAAAACGCGGGGAAGTACGCGCCCTGGAGCAGGTCACGCTTTTCGGTCTCGTGATCGTGGCGGGCCGATCGGTCTCGTACGGCCGTATCGATCCGGTCGAGTCTCAACGGATTTTCGTGCAAGCGGCCCTGGTCGAGGGCCAGGTCAACGAAACCTTGCCCTTTTTAAAATACAATCAGGAACTTCTGGCCCAAGTGGAAAAAATGGAAGAGAAAGTCCGGCGCCGTCATTTACGCGCGGATGACGCGACTCTGGCCGAGTTTTACCGTCAACGCCTGGCCGGGATTCTTGATCTGCGTTCTTTGAAAAAATTAATCAAGGATCGCGGCGTCGACGAGTTCCTGCGCATGCAGGAACAGGATCTG
>RPPU01000161.1 GCA_003819975.1 Desulfobacteraceae bacterium | reverse complement strand
GAATCGAATTCATCACCTATTAAAGCACCGGTGGTCGTGGACGCCGACTTTTGATAAAAATCAAAACGACTCCAGCGCCCCTTGGCCATTTGATGGTTCCCTTCATAATTTCCGGCGCGATTGCCGTTGTTCCAGGTGAACCAATAACCCCAAGTTAAATTGCAATTGAGTACGGTCGTGCTGATATACTCGTTCACGCCAAAGTTGATCCAGGACAATTTCCAGTTGGGTCCGATGGTATTGCCGCCGGTAATATTGTCTCCGGGAACATTCATACCGGTTGGAACCATTGTCCAAAAAGAATAAAAAAGGTTATCCGTATTGCTAAATGCAATTTTGGGCGCCGCATCGATATTATTGGGCTCGCCATTAGGAACGTCCCAATTATTCTTCATAGCCTTGGAACCGCTGTGAAACCAAGTAGTATTGTAAGTTGCCACGCCATTCAGGTTACCACGGGCCCATTGACCTATCGTTGCGGAAGAAGTGGCAATCTGAGCGTCTTTGCTTCCTTTTTCAAAATTTTCAAAAAATACAACGTTGGGGCCGGTATTGCCGAATCTTATGCCGGAAATGGTTATGTCACCGCCATTGCCGATATTGCCCGATACGGAAGCGATGGTTGGCAAGGTACCTCCGTCTATGATGCCGGTTGCGCCCGTGACAATGGCGCCTTTGAAGTCTGCGCTCATCAGGGTCATGGCGCCGGACACCCACCAATACACATTATTCAACTGTCCGCCATTGGCAAGTTTCAATATGACGTTATTGCCCGTGAGCTTACCGGTTCCGAGCGTCCCGATTTTAAAAATCCAGACGGCATTGGGGTCACCCAGGGCATCAAGCGTCAATGTCGTACGAGTGAATGTCACGTCAGTTGAACTGCAATAGACACCCGGCGTGAGCGCTAGCGATTGATCCGTATAGGTTGCAAGTAAAGTTCCGGTGCATGGATAGTCATCCGCGAACGCGCTGAAACAAGCGACGATCTGTATTAAAAACACTAAAACGATAAGAGATATATTCTTTTTTTTCATGACGATTACTCCGTTCAATAAGTTTGCAAAATGTTCCTGGTCTTTTGAATTTCCGAAGGTATGGGTTCGTTCAATGCCTCTTCTTTGACGTAGAGGAGCGCTTCAGGGGCATCGGATCGGATTTGTCTCGGGTATATGAAAGTTACTGTCTTTTCGACTGGATGCTAAATTGTTTTGGAACTAATGACCGGGAGTGCCGCGGATTCCCGGCTTTCAAAAACGGCTCTTCGCCCGAATCGGCGAATGCGTCACAAACCCTATTCGCAATTAGGTATTTGCGCCCATTATGATCCATGACAATTTTCGAGTCAACTTTTTTATTAAAAAACTTACAAAAATAATACGCCATGCGGTTATTATAAAAGAACTGACAGCGCTAAAATGCAATCAGTAGCGGTAAAACCCGAGTAAATACAGATAAAACGCGGCAAAAATGCCGCGCATGCATGAGTGGGAATACCGTCATTCATTTCCGACTCGTTTAAAGAGCTATAATCCGCGGATAATAATCGAGGAAGTCAAGCCGAACGAGACGGAGCAATTAATCGTAAACTTTCGAGAACAAGCAATACGATAAAATTGATTTCAAGAACGAATGATAATAGCAGGACTTTTATTACGTTTCGAAGCACCCTGCCGCCGGAGTGGACCGACTGGTCTGCAATTTATTACGGCTATAAGCCGTATCGTTAGTTATTTTTAGAAGCACGAACATAAACGGAGCAGAACCGGAAGGTTTTACGGAATAGAGCAAAGGAATTGAGGAACGATACGGATTGCGATTCAAAAAACAGGCCTTAAGAAAAACGATTCCCTTTCGCTTTGCCGATCATCATGTATCCCTACTTTAGTTTTATTAAATTTTTATCTAAACCGTGTACCAATTCTTTTATAGTAACCTTTTTTATTTGCGCCCCAAAACCTTGCTTACCGCACATAATATAGCAACGACGTGTTAAAAACGGCAAACGGACAAGCCGGCCGGAACGGTGTCTTTATTCGGTTTATTTTGCATATCATGGACCGATTTGGAGGCGGGAGACCGGCTGAAAATCTATCCTTTTTCGAATATCCAACCGGTTACCGGATGTAAAATATCGGATTGAATCCTTTAACGGTTTACAGCTTGCATGCCTTGGGTCGCATAACGATCGCCGGCGGCCGCGCCCGCGGGAAACGCTTCATCCAAACGCTTCAACTCTTCCGCGGACAAACGGACTGCCAGGGCGCCGATGTTGTCTTCCGGATTGCGATCTCTTCCATGGTCCGTCCGGTTGTCACCGAAGTTTGATACTTCTCCACCATGTCGATTTGGGAATCGGCGAAAGCATCGCGTCGTTTGATCAGGAGCCATTGCGGACGTTTTGGGTCGCTCTTTTGCATGCGCACCAGAGCCCAGGCCCCCTTGAGCCGCTTGCCGGCAAAAATCAATTTCAGGTCGCCTTTGGCATAACCTTGCCGCAGACTTTCAAGATCACCGGAGTTTTCTTCATCATGGCGATAAGTGCCCTGATCCCAAAGCATAACCGTGCCGCCGCCGTATTCTCCTTCCGGAATCGTCCCTTCAAATAGGTTGTACTCAATGGGATGGTCTTCGACCTGCATGGCCAGGCGTTTGTTTGCCGGGTCCAGGCTCGGCCCTTTGGGCACGGCCCAGCTTTTCATCACGCCATCCAGCTCCAGGCGCAGATCAAAGTGTAAATGCCGGGCCGCATGTTTTTGAATGACAAAAGTCAACGGACCCTGAATCGTTGCTTTGGCTCCGCCAACAGGCTCAACGGTTTTTGAAAAATTTCGTTTCCGGCGGTACGCCGTCCGCGCCTGTTTGGGAGAGGATATTGTTGATTTGGATGTTTTCCGCAGTTTTATCGGCTTTTTACGATTTTGTTGGGTTTTTCCGGCAGTTTGCTTTTTTGATATTTTCACAAAATTCTATCTTTATAATGTTCCGGGTCTCTATGCAGATGCGCAACTGCTGTAACGATAATTTCATCTGTTTCTATTATATATAATCAAATTTCTTGTTGAATGCGGATATATTTTTCCGTATAAAACGGCAAAACCGTTTTATAAAGCAAAAGAACCATCGGCTTACTTCCGCGATTGCTCTCTCTCTTTGCGCGCTTTTTCCATTTTGGCTTGATTCTCGTCAAACAGCTTTTGCTGTTCCGGCGTCAATTCCAGACGGATCAGGGCAAAGCCCGATTCCGCGATTGCTTTCAATTCGGCCCGGCTTTTGCGAAAGTATTCGCTGCGTTTGGCCTCCATCTGCTCGATGATCGTTTTGACGCGTAAGACCTGCGGGTCTGTCAAAGACAAATCATTTCTGAACCGCTCCAAAATCTCGGCATTGCGCGTAGCCGCATCCTTATGACCGGAGCGCCAAAAGGCGCGACCGTGCAGCATATAACTCCCCATATAACCCGCGACCAGACCCAGAATAAAAACCAGAATAATGCCCGCCCATAATTTATAGTGTTTCATCATTATCCTCCAAACCCGAGCAACTGGGCCAGATCCATTTCTTCCGGATCGTTCATAAAGGCCAAAACATCGTTTCCTTGGGTTAAGCCCGAGACCAGGAAAACCACAACCAAAGCGACAACCATAAGAGAGGTGGCCGGCGCCAGGCGCCAGACCATTTGTTCGAACAGTTCCATAAAGCCGGTCCGGGCATTGAGCGGGCCGATCAGACGAATGCGGCGCATGGCTTCTGTCTGCCACTGATCCCCCACGGCTTCGGTTGCGCGCGAGAGGTACATTCGCCGCCAGACCGACAGCAGTTTACTGAGCTTGTTGTTATCCGCTTTCATGTTACCCTCCTTTTAAGGCCGCAAGACCTTTAACAGCATTTTCTCCAGTTTTTTTCGTGCCCGGAAAGCGCGGACCTTGACATTGGCCAGAGTGCATTCCATGAGCGCGGCGGTTTCCTTTCCGGACAGCCCTTCCAGATAAGTTAATTCCAACACCATGCGTTCCCGGGCCGGCAACCGGCTCAAGGCCCAATCCAATGTCGCCTCCATCTCTTTGCGCCCGCTCTGCTCGTCCAAACTTTCCAGCGCCTGTCCGGCCAGCGTGCCCTCCAGCCATTGTTGCTGGGCTTCGGATAGATCCTCCAAGGCGACTTCTTTAGAGCGGTAACGCTTGCGCCAAAAATCGCAGCAGGTCCTGACGGCAATGCGGCTGATCCAAGCTTCGAACCGGTCCGCGTACTTAAAACGCGGTAAAGACCGGTAGACCCTGATAAAAACCTCCTGGGCCGTTTCTTCGACTTCGCCATAAGGAACGTGTTTTTTCACAATACCGAGGACCCGCTGTTCATGCCTTTTTAGCAGCGCCTCAAAAGCATTTACTTCGCCGTCCAGTACGCGCTGAATGATCTCTTTGTCACCGGGATGCTTCGGGTCCTGTTCCATTTTCCACCCAATTGATTATTTTTATAACTGCAATGGAGGAAATTATGACAAGGGCCCGGTCTAAAGTCAATGGCGACCCATGTAATAGGTAATTTAGCCCTCCTTAAAAATTCAGGTTCCATTCATATATTGTCAGGAACAGCTCTTGTTTTATATGGTCGTTACATTCGATTTCAAAGTTACAAAAATGAATGTAACTTTCTCCGGCACTTGGCGACTTAGTGAATATTCGCCGGCAATCATGAACTCCGGAGACCATCTTAGATAAGGTATTGATAATGTTAATAAATAATTCTATTGCTAAACACCTCAGCCACATTGCATCATGGCTCGCCATCGGCCTGACCTGTCTTTTCATTTCCGGCTGTGCCGTTGGTCCCAATTATGTAAAGCCTGATTCCAAAAGCCCGGCTAATTGGCATTCCCCATTACCAAATAGCTTAAACTCCGGTTCGCAATCCTTGGCAACCTGGTGGCAGACCCTTGAGGACCCGCTTTTAACCAGCCTGATCGAACGGACTGTAGCCGGCAATTTGGATCTTAAAAAAGCCCGGGCCAAGGTGCGCGAAGCGCGCGCCCGCCGCGGTTTGAGCCAAACCGATCTTTTTCCCACCCTGACCGCCAATGCATCCAACTTGCATAGCGAAACCAAGCAAAACAACCCGCAAAATATTGGCACACGCGCCGGCAATACCACCCAAACCCGCGACCTTTACAGCGCCGGCTTTGACGCCGGCTGGGAATTGGACATTTTCGGAGGCGTACGCCGATCCATCGAAGCGGCGGATGCGGATCTGCAGGCCAATCAGGAAGCCTTGCGCGATGTGCTGGTTTCTTTGCTGGCCGAGACCGCTTTGAATTATGTGGAAGTCCGGTCATCGCAAAACCAATTGGCTGTAGCCGAATCGAATCTGGCCATTCAGCAGGAGACCTACACCTTAACTCAGTTCCGCTATCAAGCCGGGTTGAGTGACGATCTGGCCGTGCAACAAGCCAAAGCCAACCTTGAAAACACCCGTTCGCAAATTCCTTCTTTACGCTCAACACTGACAGCGGCCCAGAACCGCCTGGCCGTGCTGACGGGTGAAACCCCCGGCGCTCTGGAAAAAGAACTCGCGGAACCCAAACCCATGCCCTTGCCTGCCCCGGAAATCCCAGTGGGTGTGCCGGCTGAAACCCTTCGTCAGCGTCCGGATGTGCGTCAGGCCGAGCGCCAGCTGGCGGCCCAAACCGCGCGCATCGGCGTGGCCACGGCCGAGCTCTACCCAAAAATCTCTTTATCCGGTTCCATCGGTATCGAAGCCTCTTCGTTCGGCAACTTGTTTTCAGAATACACCCGCACCCTGAGTTATGGTCCGCGCATCACCTGGAAGATTTTCGACGCCGGGGCGGTTCGGCGCAACATGGAAGCCCAATCCGCGGTTCGGGATCAAAGCCTGTACCAATATGGGAGTAAAATTCTTATTGCTTTGGAAGAAACCGAAAACGCCCTGACCGCTTATGCCAACGAGCAGATCCGACAACAAGCGCTCATGGCGGCGGCCCAAGCCGCGACCGCGGCCGCCGATCTTTCGCAAAAAAAATACGAAGCCGGTCTGGTCGATTTCCAGGTCGTGCTCGACAGCCAGCGCTCTTTGCTTTCAGCCCAGAATCAATTGGCCCAAAGCCAAGGTTCGGTTGTTAAAAATCTGATCACTCTGTATAAAGCCCTGGGCGGCGGCTGGACCGCTCTGGCCCCGGAGGAGAAGCAGTAAACTTGGAGATATTCAATGAAAAATAATAACAATACTCCGCCGGATGTGCTTCAAACCCTGAGCTTGGATCCGGCTCAAAACAAAAAAAGCCGCCTGAAAAAATGGCTGTTGATCCTTGCGCTTGTCCCGGTCATCGCTTTATTGCTGTTCTTTTGGCAACGATCCCAGGCTTCCAACACCGTATCTTTCAAGACCAAGGAAGCAACCCAGGGCGACCTGACGGTCACTGTGACCGCCACCGGTAATTTGCAACCCACCAACCAGGTGGATGTGGGCAGCGAGCTCTCCGGCATTGTCAAGAGCGTGGCTGTGGACTACAACTCCCGGGTCAAGATCGGCCAAATCCTGGCCAAACTGGACACCACCCTGTTGGAAACTCAGGTCGTGCAATCCAAGGCAGGCCTGGAATCCGCCAAGGCCAAAGTACTGCAGTCCCAGGCCACTATCCTGGAAACCCGTAATAATCTGGAACGCATACAAAAGGTTCGGGAACTGACCAACGGCAAAACCCCGTCGCAAAACGATCTGGTCGCGGCCCAAGCTGCCCTGGACCGGGCTCTGGCCAATGAAGCCGGCGCCAAGGCCGACCTAGCCCAAGCCCAAGCCACCTTGAAAACCAAACAAACCGACTTATCCAAAACAGTCATCCGTTCACCCATCAACGGGGTCGTACTGATTCGTAACGTGGAGCCCGGTCAGACCGTAGCCGCTTCTTTGCAAGCCCCGGTGCTTTTCACTTTAGCCGAGAACCTGGCCCAAATGGAGCTGCATGTGGATGTGGATGAGGCGGATGTCGGCCAGATCCTGGAAGGCCAGGAAGCGCGCTTCACGGTCGATGCTTTTCCGACCCGCACTTTTCGCGGCCGAATCACCCAGGTACGCAACGGCGCCAAGACCGCCAACGGTGTTGTGACCTATGAAACCGTTCTTAGCGTGGACAACTCCGATCTGTCTTTACGACCCGGCATGACTGCCACGGCCGAAATTATTGTCCAAAAAGTCCGGAACGCTCTGCTCGTGCCGAATGCAGCCCTGCGTTTTACTCCGCCCGCCAAAAACGATGCGGAAGCGACCGGCCAAACCGGTTTTGTAAACCCGCTGCTGCCCGGCCGGCACGGTCCGCCGCGCAATGCCAATCAAAATCAGCCGTCCAAAGGAAACGGCAATCGTAAAAAAGAACAAAAGGTCTGGGTCCTTAATAACGGGCTGCCCACGCCGATTCCGGTCATCATCGGCATGACCGACGGAATCCATTCCGAAGTACTGACCGGTGACGTGACCCCCGGCTTGGCTCTTTTAGTCGATATTGTGAGCAAAAAACCATGAACCAGATCGCCTGCCAGTTGACCGATGAACATCATCTGATTGAACTCCGGGGGGTAACCAAAGTATACGGGACCGGCACAGCCGCAACCCATGCCCTGCGCGGTATCCAATTCAACATTGACCAGGGTGAATTCATCGCCGTCATGGGCCCGAGCGGCTCGGGCAAATCCACTTGCATGAATATTCTGGGTTGTCTGGACACGCCGACCGCCGGAATTTATTGCTTCAAAGGCGCCAATGTCGCCGGTTTGACCCGCAATCAGCGCGCTTTGTTGCGACGTCATTACCTGGGATTTGTCTTTCAGGGCTACAACCTCTTGAACCGCACTTCGGCCCTGGAAAACGTGGAACTCCCGCTCATCTATCGCGGCACTCCGGCCGGGCAGCGTAAAAAATTGGCTCTGCAAGCCCTGGCCGCCGTGGGTCTTGTGGAGTGGGCGACCCACACCCCCGGCGAACTTTCCGGCGGCCAGCAACAACGCGTATCCATTGCGCGCGCCATTGTTATGGATCCCCAGGTCCTTTTCGCCGATGAACCGACCGGTAACCTGGATTCGGCTCGCGGCCGGGAAATTATGGATCTACTCACGGTCCTGAACCGTGATCGCGGCATCACCATTGTCATGGTTACCCATGAACCCGACATGGCCGGCTATGCCAAACGCATTGTCCGTTTTCACGACGGCCTGATTGAGTCTGAAGTGTCCGTATGAGGACCATTCAGTTGATTATTAATCTTTTTATTTATCGACAGCAAATCGTCGATATGTGGAGTCTAAACGCTTAATGTTTTGGGAAACTATTATTTTAGCCCAGCGTGAAATCCGGCGCAATGCCATGCGCTCCTTTTTAACCATCCTGGGCATTGTTATCGGCGTGGCCGCGGTCATCACCATGGTGACCCTCGGCAAAGGCACCACGGCCCGGGTCACGGCCGATATCGCCAAATTGGGCAGCAACCTGCTGCAGATCAGGCCGGGGCAAAGTTTCTTCGGCCCGAGCGGCGCGCGCGCCACCGCCCCCTTGTTTAAAGAAG
>RPPU01000160.1 GCA_003819975.1 Desulfobacteraceae bacterium | reverse complement strand
CCGAGCGCGCCGTCATCGCCATCGGCAGCGTGAACCGTTATGACTGGCGGAACCCGTTCACGGCCGCTGAAACCAAAGAAGTCTTGGAAGCGTATTTGAAACCCCGGTTTCGAAATTTCGAGATAAAGCTGATTCCGGATTTCGGTCATTTGCGGCCCCAGGACCATGGCAAGCGATGGCGGGACTGCCTGGTACGGGAATTCGGCGCCTTAACCGCATTGGTCAGCGCTAATCCGTATGTGAAAAAACTGTTACACCAAGTCTATCGTATTCTAGATCCGGTTGGATTGATTCCCCCTCAAAAACACCGGCGCCTTTGCGGAAGCCAGGTGCGTTTGGCCATGGCTTTGCTGTCGGATTACCAAGACCTTCTGCCTCCGGAAGCCGTTCGTTTTTATGAAAGCCGCGGGCTCATAGCGCGCTTCCGAAAAGAATTCGGCCTGGAGACCCTCGGCCTTTTGGCGAATCCGCAAACCCTTTTTAAGGAAACCGAAGAAACCGAAATAAAACATGTGCAAGACTCTTGGATTTGAGGTCCTCCATGACTTGTATCGGACATTATCGGATCAAAAAACAGATCGGCGAAGGAAGTTTCGGCCGCGTATATCAAGCCGAGCATGTCCGCCTGAAACAAGTCGTGTGTTTAAAAGTGGGGAAAAATCCTTTTCCGGAATTCACAAAGCTTTTGCGGCACGAAGCCGGGATTATCCGTCGTTTATCCGGTCATCCCGCCATCCCGGCCTTTAAAAACTTTATGATCGCGGAAAACAATACCGGAGTGCTTGTGATGGACTTTATCGAGGGTTGTTCCTTGGCGCAATGGCTCAAGCGTGGAAATAGAATGGGCGCGGAAAGAGCTTGTCTCTTAACGGCGCTTCTTCTGGAAGCCCTTCGGTTTTGTCATCAACAAGGAGTCGTTCATGGAGATCTTAAACCGGACAACCTCATGCTGACCAAGCAGGGCTGTGATCTGAAATTGATCGATTTCGGCGTTGCCTCTTTCGAGCCCGGAAGTTGTTCACGCGCGCTTGGATTCACCCTTTTTTATGCGGCGCCGGAATCGCTGCGCAACCTGCCGCCGATTCCGGAAACCGATATCTTCGGAGCCGGCTGGATCCTGTTATGCGCTTTGGGCGGAGATCCGCTGACCCAGACCCTGCCCGGCACGGTTCCCAAGGCGATCCGGGAATTCTGCGGGCAGCTTATGGATCCCGAACCAATGCGCCGGCCTTGCTGGGAAAGAAAAGATCCCCTGAAATGGTTGAATCGATTGTTGCTGGAAACGTTTTAAGTTTTATTCTCATTTTTTACAAAAGGAGGTCGCTATGTACAGTTGGGGAGCAGATACACGGGATTGGAAAAATCCCAAAAGTTACAGCTTTGATTCGGCCCGCAAACCGTATTTGGACGGCTTGGCCGCCTTGTCCAAGGCCAAAGGCGGTCGGGTCTATGAGACCCATGCCGAAGCGGATCTTCATTTTGTCGATCCGCATGCTAAGACGATTCAAAGCCAAAGCCAAAATGTCATTATCGTGGCGGTGGACGTCACCGGTTCCATGGCGCAATGGCCGGCCGCTATTTTCGATCGTCTGCCGTTGTTTTATCAAACCTTAGGTCAATATCGACCCGATCTGGAGATCTGTTTTGCGGCCATCGGCGACGCGCATTGCGATGCCTTTCCCCTGCAGGTCAATTCTTTTGCCAAGGGCTTGGAGCTCGAAGCCTGCTTGCAGGCCCTGGGTTGCGAAGGCGGCGGAGGCGGGCAGATCAGCGAGTCCTATGAGTTGTTTGCCTATTTCATGGACCAACACTGTCGTCTGCCCCGGGCCATAGATCCTTTTCTGATCATTTACGGCGATGAAAAATTTTATGAAAAGATTGACCCCCGACAGATTCGCCATTATATCGGCGATGCCATCGAGGATCCGTTGAAGGCCGAAACGGTTTGGAAAAATTTGCTTCAAAAATTCAATCTCTTCTATTTGCAAAAAAGCTACGGCGATGGCGATGAAACCGTCACCGCCGCAGTAAGCCGGTATTGGTCAAAAACACTGGGTCCGCAGCGGGTCATCCGATTGCCGAGCTGTGAAAGGGCCGTGGATGTTGCGCTCGGAATGGTAGCCAAACAGTGGGGCCGTTTCGACGATTTCAAGAGCAATATCAGCGCCCGTCAGGATGAATCGCAGATCCGGATCGTTCAACAGGCCATAGAATCGGTTCCGCCGGTGGCCTAGAAACCGAACCGATAGGAGAGGCACCATGAGGCAAATCATCGCGACTGTTCCACCTTATGCTCCGTTCATCCCGGAAGTGGTCAAGCATCCCAGAGTCAAAGGACTGCGCTTGAATACGGTGATGCCGGTTCAAGAACCGAAAAAGGAATTATTGAAAAAATTGCAAGCCCTGGTCCAAGAAGAAAACAAGGAGCTCTGGATTGATCTGAAAGGCCGCCAGTTGCGGGTGCTGGGTTATTGGGTTCCCCCTTTTACGGGCATTCAATTGAGTCACGGCCTATATGTGCAAACACCGACTACTGCGCTTTTAAGCGACGGCCGGGAACAAGTGACCGTGGTGGCCGTGGATGGGAACAGGCTGATTACGCTCGAGGGCCCACCCCGAGTCGTGGGGCCGGGCGAATCGATCAATATCCCTGATCCTAGTTTGCGGATTGAGGGCTATCTGACGGATCAGGATAAAATTTACTTGGAGGCGGCTGCTGAGGTAGATGTTCATCGATTTATGCTTTCCTTCTTCGAAGCAGAACAGGATTTATTTGAAGCACGGCGTATCGTCGGCGAAGCCGAATGGATCGCCAAGATCGAATCCGTTCGCGGTATCACTTACGTTGAAACCGAATATCGCGGTCCTTTCCGGCTAATGGCGGCCCGCGGCGATCTTTTTTGGGAACTGGCCAAGCCGCATCACATTCTGCCGGCCCTGGAAACGATCTTGAGGGCGGATCCGGATGCTGTTTTGGCTTCACGCTTGTTCGGTTCTTTAGCTTTTTCACTGACCCCTTCTTGCGCCGACCTGGGAGATGTTGACAACCTTTTGCGCATGGGATACAAAACCTTCATGCTGGGCGACGAGATTTGTCTGCGTCGCGATTCCCTCATCAGCGCTTTGAATATATTCGCTTTGCTGGCCGAAAGGTATGAATCATGAAGAAAGGCACAAACAAACCGCACATTCTGATCGCCGCCAAGGAAACCAAACAAGAGTTTTTCGCACGCAAATATGGAACCCGCAATTTGCTGCGCGCCTGTTCCGAACAGGAACAGGATGTCCGCCGGATCAAAACGGAGCATGCGCAGCACCATGCCAATCTGAAAGATTTGATCGCCGCCTTTCAAGCGCACGGCCTGGCGCCTATCGTGCGCAGCCGTGTTGCCGTCAAAGCCTATGCCGCTTATACATCCCAAGACATAAAGCAGAGCGATTTGATCGTCAGTTTCGGCGGAGATGGTGAAGTGCTGGACCTGGCGCGGTATATCCGCAAAAAGCCGGGCCAAAGCAATCCCTTGCTTTGGATTGAAAAAGCGGATCCCAGCTCCAAGGCGGCCCTGGCCGTTCAAACCGCAACAACCTATGCCGATAAAGTCGCACGCTGGCTTTCCGGAGACTTTACGATTGAGAATTGGAAGCGGGTGCAGGGTACTCTACGTATTAAAAAGCGGATTCTGGTCCGGGAACTAGCCTTGAACGAAATCTATTTCGGCGATCTTTATGCCATGGGCACGGCGCGCTATTGCCTCAAGTTAAACCGTCAACAGGAATATCAAATGAGCAGCGGCGGCCTTATCAGCACCCAAGTCGGATTGCAAGGCTGGCTTTGGAACATCATACCGCCGGATGAAAAAATAAAAAGGATCCCGCCCGATTTTACCAGCCCGATTCTTGAATTCGCCGTGCGCGAACCGACCAAATATTCGCGCCAAGCCGGGCTGTTGCGGGGTCGCATCCGGCCCGGAGAAAAAATTATCGTTATTTCGGCCATGAACTACGACGGGGTGGTTTCTTTTGACGCCAGTAAACCCCACTATGACCATTCCCGTTGCTATGAATTCAATCGCGGCCGGATTTTGGAAGTGAGCGTCAGCCGCGATTCTTTACGAGTACTTCGGTTCTGAATCAAAGGAGGGCCCGATGTTGCAATTTCAAACCCTGAGCGTTTTGGCTGGATCACTGGCATGTAATGCCCATTGCCCGTTTTGTGTTTCAAAAATGACTCCGCAACAAGGAATGAGCGCGAGTCTGCAACCGATCAACCGGCCCAATCTGGAAATCGCCTGCCGTTTGGCCGCGAAAGGCAATGTCACTACAGCCTTGATTACGGGCAAAGGCGAACCGACCCTGTATCCGGAAGATCTCAACGCTTTCGTTCGAATTTTAACGCGCTATTTTCCCTTGATCGAATTACAAACCAATGCTTTAGTCTTCTTGAAAAACCGCAAAAGATTCGGACCGTATTTGAAGCATTGGAAAAAAAACGGCTTGACCACGATCATCATTTCCATGGTTCACTTCCAAGCCGAGATGAATGGACGGATTTATTTGGGGGAGAAGAACCCAGAAGCCTATCCGCCTCTTGAAAAAACCATCGCGCTTTTGCACGAATTCGGTTTTTCGATCCGGTTGAGCTGCATCGGCTGCCGGGGCTATATCGATTCCGACCGGAAATTGTCAGCTCTGATTGATTTTTGCCGGGAAAACAAAGTGGAGCAATTGAGCTGGCGTCCCGTGACCGTGTCGCAAAAATCATGTGATCAGAAGGTTTATCAAGCAGCCCGAAAGATGTCAATTCCTGTAAACATTTTAAAGAACATTAGAAATAGCGTGGCCAAGCGCGGTACTTTATTAATGGAATTGGTCCATGGGGCCGAGGTGTATGATCTGGACGGCCAAAATCTCTGCCTCACCAATTGTTTGACGCGCAAACCGGATGACGAAATTATGCGTCAGCTGATCTATTTTCCGGACGGCCATTTACGCTATGATTGGGAGAAACCCGGGGCGATTATCTTATAAGATTTGTATGTTAGGACCGGGAGGACGAAAGCAGTGGAAAAGATAAAACGGGGATTAACATTGGGCAAATTCGCGCCCCTACACAAAGGGCACCAGTTGGTGATCGAGACTGCTTTAAAAGAAATGGATGAAGTGCTGGTCATCCTTTACGACTGTCCGAAAACAACCGAAATTCCGCTGCCCATGCGGGCGCAATGGTTGCGGAGCCTGTATCCGGATGTGCAAGTGATCGAAGCCTGGGACGGTCCCGAAGAAACGGGCGATACGCCGGAGATCAAGCAAAAGCAAGAAACCTATGTGCTGCAAACCTTAAAGTTGAAAGGGATTACCCATTTTTATTCGAGCGAGTTTTACGGCGAGCATATGAGCGCTGCCTTGGGCGCGGTCAATCGTTTGGTCGATCCGGAACGGAAGGTCGTGCCCATATCAGCCACGGAACTCAGGGCCGATTTTGGGAAAGGGCGCGAGTATCTGGATCCGCTGGTTTATCGCGATCTCGTGATCCATGCGGTTTTCCTGGGCGCGCCCTGCACCGGAAAAACCACGCTGGCCCGGACCCTGGCTCGGGAATACAAAACGATCTGGATGCCGGAATACGGCCGGGAATATTGGGAGCAGAACCAGATCGACAAAAGACTGACCATGGATCAATTGGAGGAAATCGCCGAAATCCACTTGCAAAAAGAAGAAGAGTTGCTGCGCAAAGCCAACCGGTATTTATTCACCGATACCAATGCCCTGACCACCCATCATTTTTCATTGTATTATCACGGTTCGGCCACTGTGAAACTCCGGCGCCGTGCCGATCAATGCGCGGGCCGGTATGATCTGGTCTTTGTTTGCGATCAGGATATTCCCTATGAAGATACTTGGGACCGTTCCGGGGAGATCAATCGTCTGGTGTTTCACAAACAACTGATTTGCGAATTGATTCTGAGAAAAATCCCTTATTTTTTATTGCAGGGCAGCTTGGACAACCGCATCGCCAAAGTTAAACGGATATTGGCGCATTTTAAGAAATTTCAAAATCTGGGAGAACTCTTTGACAAGGAGGAGTTACGATGACGATCATTCGACATCTCTTAAGCGTCGAGACCTCGGCTTTTACCATCTTAGGTTATCCCATGAGCTATATCGAGTTAGTGGGAACCCTGTTTTATCTGTGGTCGGTTTGGTTGATCGCCAGACGCAATATTTGGACTTGGCCGATCGGCATCTTGAGCGTGTCTTTATATTTATTACTGTTTTATCAAATACAGCTTTATTCCGATGCCATTGAACAGATTTATTATTTAGGCGCCAGCGGATATGGGTGGTGGCGTTGGCTTAAGTATAAACAGGAGACCGGTTCCCGGGACCGAGTGCAATTCAGTTCAAGTCGCGTTCTGACCGGGACAATCGGTTTGACATTGGCTCTGGCGTTGATCGCCGGGGTTTGCATGCGCCGAATTCATCTTTGGTTTCCGGTCTTTTTTCCGGAGCCGGCCTCTTATCCCTTTCTGGATGCCGGCACCACGATCTTGAGTTTTACGGCCATGTTGTTGATGGCTTATAAAAGGACGGAAAGTTGGATTTATTGGATTGTTGTGGATGTTATCGGAATTTGGCTTTATTATGTTAAAGAGGTCCGGTTTGTGGCGCTGCTTTACGTGATCTTGCTCGGCATGGCGGCATATGGATTGAGGTCGTGGCTCAACCCAAGAAGGAATTCTTTGAAAAGCCTTGCCGGAGGTTGGAGCGATCAGGAAGCAGCGGAATTTTCTGAAAGCGTTGAATCATGCGAACAAATTGACGAAGACTTATGGAAATGAAAACATGATTTTTAAGGAAATCCAAGCCAAGAGCCTGTTGCGCAAACAAAAAAAAATCGATTCCTGGTTCTTGTCCCGGTACAACATGAACCTGTACCGGGGTTGTTTGCACGCCTGCGCCTATTGCGACGGCCGGGCGGAAAAATATTTTGTTGAAGAGGCCTTCGGCCGGGAAGTGGCCGTTAAGGTTAGTGCGGTGGATATCTTACGCAAGGAATTGGACCCCCAAGGGAAAAGGACTGCTTTTACGCCGAGTTATATTTTTGTGGGCGGCGGGGTTTGCGACAGTTACGGTCCGGCCGAGGAAAAATACGGCTTGACCCGGCGGGTTCTGGAACTGCTGGCCGAGCGCCAATGGCCGGTGCATCTTTTGACCAAATCCGGGGATGTCCAGCGCGACTGGGAAATTCTTCTGCGAATTCAAAAGCAAAAAGGGGCGCTGGTAAGCTTCAGCTTTTCTTCAATAGACCCTGCGATCAGCGCGCTGTTTGAACCGCATGCGCCGAGCCCGGCGCAACGCCTGGAAGCCATGGCCTTCCTGAAATCGAAAGGTCTCAACGTGGGCATGATGCTTATGCCGGTTATTCCCTTTATCACGGATGCGCCCGGTTTGCTCGAAGGTGCGGTACGAAAAGCCAAGGAAGCCGGCGCGAGCTATGTGCTTTGCAGCTCCATGACCCTGAAACCGGGCCGGCAAAAAGACCATTTTTATACGGTTTTGGAAAAGCATTATCCGGATCTCCTTCCCGTCTATGCCATGCTTTATCCGGAGAACAATGCTTATGGCGCGGCCATTCCCGATTATTTTCCCGCGGTCTATGAGCTTTTTCAGCAAATCGTCAAGAAATACAATATGCCGCAACGTATTCCGCCCCGCTTTTTCAGACGAATTTTAACCGAAAACGACTATGTGACGGTATTGTTGGAGCATATGGATTATGTGCATAAATCCCTGGGCCGTAGATCGCCGTTCGGTTATGCGGCTTATTCCATTTCCCAAGTGGCGCAGCCTTTAAGCACCATGAGATCCGAGATCGGCAAAATCAAAGGCGTGGGCAAGATGACGGAGAAGGTGGTGCGGGAGATTATGGAAACCGGCATGGCCCGGGATTATGAGCGTTTATTGGGAGGTTGATAAGAATTTATCGCGCAGAGACGCCAAGACGCCAAGAAAGAAGAGCTAAAATGATACAAAATAAAACAAAAAACATTCTAGTCTTCGGCGGTACGCGTTATTTCGGCAAACACTTGGCCCGGGAACTGCTTGACAAAGGCCATGCGGTAACGATCGCGACCCGCGGCAAAGCCGCTGATTCTTTCGGCGACCGGGTTAAGCGCCTGGTTCTGGACCGGTATGATAAGCAATCGCTCGCCAATGCGCTCAACAAACAAACCTGGGACCTGGTTTATGACCAGATCTGTTATGCACCCACCGACGCAGCCGATACTTGTGAAATCCTGGCAGGTAAAGTCGGGCGCTATGTTTTTACATCTTCCATGAGCGTTTATCCTTCCGGCTTGGCGCGTATGGAAACGGATTTTGATCCCCGGCATTATAAGATTCAAATGGGCCGGCGGGATGATTTCTCGTATGCCGAAGGCAAAAGACAAGCGGAAGCGGTCTTTTTTCAGAAAGCCGATTTTCCGGTCGTAAGCGTGCGCTTCCCGATCGTACTGGGTCCGGACGATTATACGGGCCGCTTACATGCACCGGTTCAAGCCGTTAAAAAT
>RPPU01000159.1 GCA_003819975.1 Desulfobacteraceae bacterium | reverse complement strand
CGCATCCGCGTCCTGGGCCGTGGCCCGGATCGATTTGCCGAGATCGGTATGGCTCAGGAAAAACCAAAGCAGTACGGTGATGAACACGGCGATCAGAAAAGATAGGGACCAAGCCGCGGAAAGCGAAAGTTCAATGGGCGCGTTTTTCCAAAAATCGGTCAAATAAAAAGCTTTGGTGGCATAATCCACCGGCGTCGAACGGTAGTTGGAGGTGAAAAAGAGAGTGGCCAGATTGGCCAGCACCATGCCGATGCCCACGGTGAGAATCACCTGGTTTTCCGGCAGGATCGAATCCACCTTCATCACCGGATTGATTAAAAACTTCTGCAAAGCAATGCCCAGGAAAAAAAGCGCCGGCATGGCCACGAAAACCGCCAGATAAGGATCGATATGGAGCAAGGTGAAAAGCCAGAAAGCAATGTACATGGCCACCATCATGAGCTCCCCGTGAGCCAGGTTGATGATCTTCATCACGCCCATGATCAGGGTCATACCCATGCCGATCAGGGCATACAGCCCGCCCAGTAAAATCCCGGCGATCAGGGTTTGCAAAAAAAGTTCGAGTTGGACCATGGGGATTATAACCTTTAAAAACATCGACAAAAGATTATCGATGATGGTAGCCGTAGGGGCGACCGGCTCTGTAGAGATAATTTTTACGTCTCTACATCGGTCGCCCCTACCCGGACGACGCGCAACCGCTAATTTAAAATATCGACAAAATTCCTACAGCCTAAGCCCCTTCAGCCTACAGCCTCTCTTTACCTCTCCTTCCACTTCGGAATGGGATAAATGTATTTCTTGCTCGCGTACTTCAGCGGCCAAATGGTCTCGTGCTGGCCTTTGATCACCTGCATCACCAGAGTATCCATAAAGTTCTGGTTGGTATAACCCTCCCGATCTTCGAAAGAGACAATGCCGAAGGCGGTCATCAAATTGGTGTTGCGCAAGCTGACGCGGATGTCGTCCGGGGTCGCGGACTTGGCTCTTTCCAGCACGTCCTTGATGACATACAGAGCCGCATAGGCTTCGGCGCCGTGATAAGAGGGATAGTCCTTGTAAATTTTTTTATATTTCTCGGCAAACTCCTTGGCCCCCTTATAACTCACCTGCGGGCTCCAAAGCGTGGAAGTCACCACATATTCCGCCGCCTCTTTGGCATTATCGATAAATTCCGGGATGGCAAAACCGGCCGCGCCCCCGGCAAAAAGCTTGGCGTCGATGCGCAGTTCCTTGATCTGCTTCATCAACAAGGAGGCATCCATGACATAAGAAACCATGTAGATCACATCCGGTCTTTCCGATTTTACTTTGGAAAGAATCGGCTTGAAATCGACCGCGCCCTTTTCGTATTTTTCCTTGACCAGGACCTTCATGCCGATTTTTTCAGCCTGCTTCACCATATCGTCGGCGCCCGAAGTGCCGAAATCGGAACTTTCATAAAGGATGGCGATCGAGGTGGGTTTGACGACCTCTTTTAAAAAAGACATCATGCCGCTGGCATAATAGGCATTGGTCGGATTCATGCGAAAGACATATTTGTAATTTTGCTGGGTGATATCGTCCGTGGCGCCCGTGACGACCAAGTAGGGGATTTTGCGCTCCTCGGCCAGGGCCGCCATGGCCTTGGAACAGGAAGAACTGTATTCGCCGAAAAGCACCGGTTGTTTTTTTACATCGATCAGTTTCTCGGCAATGGCCCGCGAGACCTCGGGCTTTCCCTGGGAATCCTCGAATTCCAGAAGCACTTTTTTGCCCTTGATTCCTCCGGCAGCGTTGATTTCTTCGAGAGCGATCAAATAGGCATTTTTCTCGATCTCCCCGAATTTGGCCTGGGCGCCGGTGAGCGGCAAGGGAATGCTGAATTTCAGATCTTCGGCAAATAGGTTGTTGATTAAAAAGAATGCGCAAAGCCCAAGGATCACGATCAAAGCCAGTCTTTTCATCTCTCTTCCTCCTGTATAACAATGCGTCGTTACTAAAAAGATATTGTATGGATAAAAGGATGGGTTGACTCTATTCAATGAACAACGGGTGCCCCGCGGGCTTGATGAGGATAGCGGAACAGCCCGATTTTGCCTCCCGGTCGGATTTTACCATAATCGCGATAATGGATGCAACTTTCTTTTTTCCCGGAGTCTTCCCCTGCTTTCCCCTTGCTTACCGAGCATACTTATTTTAATAATTTTTCTATTTCATTGAAAATTTGGATTTTTTTGAAATTCACTTTCCTATTGATATCCTGACCCGTTTCACCGTTTCGATTTTTGATATTTTTATCGGCTCCCGCTTGAAGCAATACCCGGACCTTTTCAGGGTTGCCTTTATCCACGGCCAACATTAAAGCGGTATAGCCATCCACATTTTTTTGATGATTAACCTCAATCTTTTGCTCTGTCAAGTATTTCAGAATCTCCAAAGAGCCCTGGGAAGCAGCCGTTACTACTCAAGCGAATCTATTCTACACCCGTTTGCCCTGAGCGTATGATTTTGCGTTCGCAAAATCATCGGTCGAAGGGTGTACAGGCAATTTTTATAAGTTCATACTTCACCCGAGCTCTCCTGAGCTTGGTGACAGGCTCAGCACGAACGGTCATATTCAACGGCTCTTTTAGCACCTGAGTAATTGCTAAAATTTATCGTTTTTTGACACCGCAGGAAATAAATAATCTTTCCAACACTTCATAAGACTGCGCCCCTTCGACCGCCCGGTCGTCCATCATGAAGGTTGGCACAACCGAAACCCCCTTCTCACGCGAACGAGCCCAATCCGCATCCACTGCCTCTTTGTATGTCCTCTGCTCCAACGCGAACCGTACTTCCTGTTCCGGCAGTCCCAAGGATTTTGTCAGCTTCACCAACTCGTCGATCTTGCCGATATTAATGCAATCTACAAAATAGGCCCGGAACACCGCCTCATGAAAAGCATCCCCTTTGCCTTGCGTTTCCGCCCATTTGCCCAGTTCCTGAGCCAAGCGGCTGTTGTAAGTCATGCTTCGGTCGCTCAACGGCAACCCTAAATCCTGCGCCACTTGCTTCAATCGTTTTTGGGCCGCATCAAGGTCCCTAATCCGCCCGCCGAAAAGCTGCGCCAGAGACAGGCCCTCTTCCGGTGTTTCCGGATGCAACGGAAAAGCAGTCCACTTCACCTCGATCTCATAATTCTCTTTTAGTTTTTCAATACGCCCGGTACTGAAATAGCACCAGGGTCAGACATAATCGGAGAAAGCTTCAAGGATTTTTGTCTCAACCATAAGTTTTTCCTTTCTCTTCATTTTCATAATCGGGCAACGGAGGAGGTGGCGAATCGTCCCAAATCCCAATCCATTTCGATTCAAGTTCGGAGTCAAAAAATAGTATCCATGCTCGCTTTGTAATCTTTCCTTTACAGAGCACATCTTTTACAATCCCAAAGCCTTTTTCCATGTCTGTAAGAGCGAGATCTATGTAGGAATAATGTAAACCTGTTCCGCCTCCTATACAGCAACCTAATTCGACGGAAATAAGAGCATGATCCAAAGCATCTTCAATTTCGGATTTATCCTTAAAACACTCTTCTGATAAATCACCTCTGCCGTCAATTTTCACATAACAAAATATTTCTCCAAACCTTGAAAAACGCTCTGAACAAAATAATTCGCCATTATGTGCATTTTCCCATAAAGGCTGGCATATAGTCTTTCCAACAAATAGATCCATTTGTTTTGGATATTCCGATTTTTTCTGAGGTTCAATTTTATAAATAGCCCCTTTCCTATCATCATGCCTTTTGAAAAATGGTTTGTCGGGTAAATTTCTTTTAATCGTTTGAATTTGATTATCCACCCAAACTGAAAGCTTACTAATAGGATAATAGGTTTTATCTATTTGCGATGCGGCCCCATACTCAATCGCACCAATCCATTTATTCAAGGTTTCCTCACCAACTATACTCTCAACCGCCACAAAGGCTTGATGGTGAATTTTTGCATGCATTTCTTTATTCGCGTCATTCAACACAATAAAAAATAAATCAATCTTATTAAATCTATTCACTTCCCCACTAAAACACAATTCGGCCAGATCACTGCCGGTTCGTGCCTTTACCATCGTTTTAACTCTCTTTAAATCCTCTTTCAAACGATAAGAATAGAATTCCCATCCCCGGATATCCGGAGCTCTTTTAATAATTTCATTAACCAAAGGTCGAAGGTCCATGCGATTTTCCGGTGTAATGACAAGCCTATGTCCAACACAATTTATGGCTGGCCCGTATTCCCACATTAAACTGGGATGAATAGATTCGAGATTCTCCCGCATAAAACTCACAATATCAAAGTTATCGGATTTTTCGAACCTCTCCGAAATTTTCTTATTTTCTATAGAAAAAGATCTCCACCAATTGTCTATTTGCCTGATTCTATCTATCATGACATCCTGTTCCTATTTTGAAAATATTATATTCCGACATTCAGTTAAATATGAAATTTTTTACGATATTTCAATTTCTCAAGCGGATGGATCCATTTTCTTTTCTTCTTGTTCTGATCGTTACTATGTAAAATAATTTCAAATTGCCGATTATATTCTTCCCGGGATATTCGCCTAAAAATCCTTTTCAAAACTAATTTTGGCATTGGGTCTTTGGGTTTTATGCAACGGAAAATCAACATAAAAGGAACTGTTAGAGTCAAAATCAGTAACGCAACCGCTTTTCGAATCAAAAGCGAAGGACCATGATTCTTCATCCAGGCCTTTTTATAAGCCAGCATGAACTTTTCCGCATAGGCTTCATGCTTATGTTGGGACACCATGGGCGTATGAGCAGCCTTATGATGCCCGATCTCATGATAAAGGACCTCAAAGAGTCGATCACTAAAAGTTAGCCAATTAAAAAAGGACAGGATTTTATCTTTAAAGGCAAATAATTCACTTGAGATCCATACTTCCGCTTTGTGCTCGTTTGTAGTCGGTTGATAACAGCCTTGCGCTGGCACGTGGGTTTTTAAATTTAATGCCGAAGAGCTTACAATACGCACACAATTCAAATGCCGAAACTCCTCCGGATGGATCAGTCTTAACCTTTTCCATAATCGCTCCAGGGCTGCTTCGGAAATATTTTCTTTACAATCCACAACAACCCGTATCGCCGGCTCCGCATCCTCATTCGACGATAAATTCAATTCAATAGGCGGAAGAATCGCATCGTTTTTATAGATCTTTTTGTTCTTTTTCGCCATAATCCCTGGACCGAAACTCTGAATCTTGCTCACACAAAGCCGCAAAGACACCAAGGTTTTTCTATCTACGTTTCTGCATCTCTGTTCATGGTAGGGGCTAAAAATTTTGAACCCCTACAGACAAAGAGGGATCCAGTGTAGGATTGCTCCTTCCGTGCATTCCGTGTGTACACAATTTTGTGTTGCTTAAAATTGTCCCATGATTTATGGTTTATGCTTTAATTTTTCCAGTCAAGCAAAGTGCATTTTTGCACATTCCTTTTTTCCTTCAATTCCCCTTTCTTGAAATTCAACTCATCTGCCATGGACCGCCGGCTTTCCAAGTTCCCTTTATTGTATGATTCTCCTTGATGGATTCTGCCATAGGCTTAAGAAACCTTTCTAGGGCGGCTACAACATCAACAAACTTTTCCGGTAAACCGGCCAGTCTATTTTTACGTATAAACGCCCGCCATTGCGATTGTTTCGCTTCAATAAAGGAATCGCTAAAAGCGGCTATCCGATCGGGCATCATCTTTTGGCGTGATATAAATGTCTTCTCGATAGCCGATCCTAACGAATGACCATCGAAATCACACTGCTTTGCAAGCATCCAAACATCATAGAAATCCTTCATCCTGCTGTTAAGCTCTCCCAATTCGATCATGGCGTGAAACTTCTCGGCAATGGCGCTCTCCATGGTGTAACCCATAAGAACCGGTTCGGGATGTTTCAGAAGCGTCGGGATCCTGACTTGCGTGGGCGATGGATATACCCTATCACCGAATCCGATATCCAACTGCAAGCGCAGTCGCATGGTTTCCATCCTTGCATTAAGTAAAATCCTTAAACCAAGATATTCGGAATCTTTTGTGATGGCTTCGCTCTGCACGCTGGCTGGATCGAATAAAAGGCCGTCATCTTCAACCTGAACGCTGCAGATATCGCGCACCATATTTTGCAGAATGGTTGGATCATTACTTGTCCGGCCCAACATATCAATATCCATTGTAGGACGGCCGAAATCGGCATACCAAACGCGTAACATGAGCGCGCCTTTAAGAATGAACTTTGTGGAATGAGGTGATCGGCTTAAGCGATAAAGAAACCGCTCCATGGCATAGAGTCTGACCAGTTCTTCGAATGACCTCTGTTCTGTTTTGGCCATGTTGAGTAGACGTTGCCTGATGGATGCTGCCACGTTTTTCAGGTGTTTGGAAGTCACAGCATTGCCTCCAGATACGGTTTGATCACCTTCTCCACCCGGCACACCCGAGCATACCCCATGAGAGCATCAATATTCAGACGCATTCGCGCGCGGTAAAACTTAAGCGCTTCCAGGGCGATTTCCTTACCGATCTGGTTTCTGAATTTAAAACAATCCACCAATGTCTTTTCAGGATCGTAAATTTTTACATTCACCCCATCAATCATATGCTCTTGAATTCCGGCCTTAAAACACGGCTTGCTAAGTCGATGCACGGAAACAGGTGGAAAATCAATACGCGGAATCCGCGAACCCTTTATGAGCGCGATATCGACCGCATGAGGGATCTGGGTGGTGAGGTTGTGAAAGGATAGCGCGGAAACAAGACAGATGACCGTCTGGGGAACACGGATGGATACGGCCACAATATCGAAATTCGATAGCGGAGGCATCTCAGAGAGCCGGTAAACACCTCGAGAAATCTGTTCGATCATTCCCTGATCCCGGAGTGAATAGAGCCTGCGCCGGCTGATTCCTGCGGCAATGGCCTGCGCCATACGGAATTGTCCGCCGAGCTTTTTAATTCTGCCCATCATCCTTTGGGAATTTTTCTCACGATTTACATACTGATCGGATCGAGACATAACGTCACTCGTTTTTAACATGTAGTTTCAGCATGTCTCATTTTTAACAAAAAATCAAACGCTTATAAATACTAAATAATTAAGTAGCTAATTTTGTCTTTTATTTATACAACTACCTGAATTAACATAATAAAAAGTTTAATATCGGTTGAACTTGAAAACGCGATCAATTCTTCTTGCCCCCAAATTCTCATTCTTGCAGCCGCAAAGAGAAGGATTATTCCTCATTGTCCCTACCGACCTCTATCGGCAGGGACAATTTTTTTAGGTTCCCAGCGTCACGATGGAATCTCCGGTCCGGTTATTTCTATGGCTTATTTTCATGTTTTTCGCGCATTTCGTGGTTTAATTTTCCTTGAAACCCAAAGAAAACAGAAGAGCCGATTTCAACGCCTGCATTTTTTCTTCATTAAGCGTACCGATCAATCCGCCGATCTTTTCTTTGGCCACGGTCTGAATATGATCCAAATTGACGGTACAATCCTTTGGAAGACCGTCTTCTTTTCCAAGTAGAACCTCCGAAGGAATATCCCGGATAACCGATGTCACCGGCGCCACCGTGACCTCTCCTAAAAATTCCAAAGCCGACTGACGGGTCAAAATAACGACCGGCCTTTTTTTATCCGGCTGAATGAACCTATACCACCGCACTTCTCCGCGTTTCATGCGTCACCCCATTCCAGTTCATTTTCCCAATCACTGAATTCGTCTTTTTTCACCGGCTTTTTCAGATAACCCTGTTTGTGTCGGGCTTCTTTTTCCTTTTCTTTCATCTGCGCAAGCGCTTCACGAAGCGCTTGCCGCGTGAATTCCGAACGGGTGGTCCCTATCTGCGCCGCAACCCTATCGATTTCGGCGATCAAATCCTCACCTAAGGTCATTTGCACGGTTTTCATCTACATACCTTTCTGCATGGATAATTATGTTTATAATTTTGTATATTATCCCGTATATAACCATAACTGTCAATATATACAAAAAATGAATTGTTATTGTATAATAAATGCAAATTCAAATAGATAGCATATTTACAATCTCGCTTAAACAAAATATTATCAGGCCACTAATTCGACCAAAAATCGGTGGCCATCCGTGGTTATCTGTGGTAAAAAAAATTTTAGGTGATCAACCGATCACTCTTACAAAAATCCTGTTCATTCTGTTAGGTCAAAACCATGAAATACAAAATCCGTAAAGCCGAACTGAACGATTGCCCGGAGATCGAAAAACTGATTGCCTTATCCGCGCGCGGGTTGAGCGCGCAGGATTATACGCCGGAACAAATTGAAGGTGCGCTGCAAGGCGCCTTTGGCGTCGACACCCAGCTTATTAAGGACGGGACCTATTTTGTTGTGGAAGCCGGCGGGCTGTTGGTAGGTTGCGGCGGCTGGAGCAAAAGAAAAACTCTTTTCGGGAGCGACAAGCGCGAGTCCCGCGATCCGGCCGAGCTGGACCCCGCAATTGATCCCGCTAAGATCCGGGCGTTTTTCGTGCACCCCGAATGGGCCCGGAAGGGAATCGGCCGGGCTCT
>RPPU01000158.1 GCA_003819975.1 Desulfobacteraceae bacterium | reverse complement strand
CGCGATCAGTAATAAATCCATCGAAGTTTTTGTTCCGAAAATCCAAATGATGAGCCGGCGCACGGATCGTAAGAAAAAAATTTTGATCCCCCTTTTGCCCGGATATGTATTCGTCCATTTTGAAATGAACCCTGAAATCTACTGGACGATCATCCGGACCGTCGGGGTCGTGCGCATGATCGGTTTTGAGGGCAAGCCGGTTGCGGCCAATGAAGCGGAAATCAACTCTTTGATGATTTTAGACGGAACCGATCGCACGGTGCAAAACCGGGACTATATCAAGAAAGGCGACCGGGTGATGATCATGGACGGCCCTTTGAAAGGGCTGGTCGGTTTTTATATGCGCCACAAAGGCCAGGCCGATAAAGTAGTTGTCAGTATTGAATTGCTGCAACGCTCGGTTGAAGTGGAACTGGAAGATTGGGTGCTGGAAAAGCTATAATGAAATCTTGAGAAGATTCCTCGGTTACGCCGATGGAATCTTGTAGAACAAGATTTCATATGACGCGGCTGCGCCGCTTTATTAAAAGTATTTTATTTCGGTAGAGACATCGGTGCATGTAATCGAAGGGACGATGAAATCGTGCAGGAACACGATTTCATGAAATGCGGCTAGGCCATGAAATCTTGAAGAACAAGATTTCATATGACGCAGCTATCGCTGCTTTTAAAAACAGCATTTTCAGCAGAAAACATCCCCCAGATGTAATCGAAGGGGCGGAGCTATGAAATCGCGCAGGAACACGATTTCATATAGCGCGGCTGCGCCGCTTGAGGAAATCCGATATTGCGAATTATAGTCGATTATCGCGAAAAAGCGTCCGGATTGATCGAACTTTTGAGAAAGGCCGATATCGATGTGGAAGTTAAAACGGTCAAATACGGGGATTATGTCATCAACGATTCGGTCACGGTCGAACGCAAAACGGCACGGGATTTTATTGTTTCCATTATTGACGGCAGGTTGTTTTTGCAATTATCCAATCTGAAAAAATATTGTTATGCTCCGATTTTATTGATCGAGGGTAATCCATACAAAGAAGATCTGGATATGGATCCGACAGCCATAAGGGGCGCATTGATTTCCGCACAGGTTATTTGGTATATTCCGGCACTTTATTCCAGGTCAAAAGAAGACTCCGTGAAGATTATTCAAATGATCGGCAGACAAGCTGAAGCAAATAAAGATGTCATTCCCTTGCGGGGCGCTTACCGTCCAAAGCGTTTAAAATCCAGACAACTCTTTATTTTACAAGGTTTGCCGAAAGTCGGTCCGACTATTGCAAAGCGGTTGATGGGCCGTTTTAAAACCGTCCGAAAGGTTATGAATGCCGATATCGAAGAATTAATGCAAGTGGAAGGCATAGGAGCCGTCTCGGCCCAAACCATCAGAAATGTGCTGGACAAAGAAATATAGAGTGGCGCAGCCGCGTTATATAAAATCCCGGTTCCCGCGGGATTTTATAAAGCGAGTATATGTTAATGAATGAATCGGAAAACTAAGCATTTCGTTTTTTTTAAAGTGATCTTGTTATTTTAAACGAGCGGCGCAGCCGCGTTATATGAAATCTTGTTCCTCAAGATTTCATAAAGCGCGCAGAAACATGGAATGACGTGACATGATACTGTTGCTATTTGGAAACCATAAACAAACATATACGACGAAGGAGCGCGCGCGATGAAGATATTGATAACAGGCGGAGCCGGTTTTATCGGGTCGCATCTGGCGGAAAAACAGTTGGAGATCGGCAATGAAGTGTTTGTGATCGACAATCTCTGGACCGGTAAGCTCGCCAATATCGAGAAGATTCATAATCACGAACGATTTCATTTGGTGGTGGATACCATTTTAAACGAATCGGTAATGAATGAACTGATATTCAAAGCGGATCATATCTATCATCTGGCCGCGGCCGTAGGCGTCCGGACCATCATGGATCATCCGGTGGAGACTCTGGACATCAACGTCAAAGGCTCCGAAACGGTTCTCCGATTGGCGAATCGATTCAAGAAAAAAACTTTTGTAGCCTCAACGTCCGAGATTTACGGTAATCATCTGGATCACTCTCTGGCTGAAGACGACAACCGTATCATGGGGTCGGTCAAGAAGCGGCGCTGGGCGTATGCTTGCTCCAAAACCCTGGATGAATTCCTGGCTTTGGCCTATTACGACGAAAAGAAGTTGCCGGTCGTCATCGGCCGCTTATTCAATACGGTTGGTCCGCGCCAGACCGGACAATACGGTATGGTGTTGCCCAATTTTGTGCAAAGCGCTTTGTTCGGGAAACCGATTTCGGTATTCGGCGACGGCACCCAAACCCGCAGTTTTACGCATGTCCGGGATGTCGTAAACGCGATCATGAAGTTAATGGATGAGCCGCGGGCGGAAGGCGATGTCTTTAATGTCGGAAATGACCAGGAAGTAAGCATTAATGAGTTGGCGCAAAAAGTTAAGGAGATGACCGGCAGCCGATCTCCGATCGAGCATATTCCGTATGAAAAGGCTTATGGCCCCGGCTTTGAAGATATGCAGCGCCGGTGCCCGAATATAGATAAAATCGGTAAGCTGATCGGGTTTAAGCCGAATTACGATTTAACGGCCATCGTGCAAAGCGTGATTGACTTCTTCAAAGAATGATGAAATCTTGAGGAACAAGATTTCATATTAATAAAACATTATTTGAAGAAAATCTTATAAATAGCGGCGAAGCCGCGTTTGATAAAATTCCGGCCTTGCGGAATTTTATGGAGCGCCGACAATGAATGAACATGCAAACATCTTTGTGAAAACAGGTGATATTACAGTTCCGCGTAACTTTTTAGCCGTCATCGGCGCGGGGTATTGGGGAAAAAATTTAGTCAGAAATTTCGCCGGGCTTGGCGTTTTGGGGATGATTTGCGAAAATCAAAAGCCCGCGTTAGACGAAATGGCCAAGTTATATCCGCATATTGAAAGAGAGGTTTCTTATGCGGCGGTTTTAGCGAACTCCGGAATTCAGGCCGTGGCGATTGCCAGTCCGGCGGAGACGCACTTTGAAATGGTTAAAGCCGCTTTGCTGGCCGATAAAGATGTGTTTGTTGAAAAGCCCTTGGCATTATATGAGGCCCAAGGGATCGAGTTGCACGAGCTTGCCTTAAAAAGGAAAAAAATATTGATGGTCGGGCATTTGCTTCAGTATCATCCGGCGGTCGTCAAGCTGAAACAACTCATTGCAGACGGTGATTTGGGCAAGATTCAATACATCTATTCCAACCGTCTGAATTTGGGAAAAATCAGAAAAGAAGAAAATATTCTCTGGAGTTTTGCACCCCATGATTTATCCGTCATCCTTGCTCTGGCCGGCGAGATGCCCGAAAGAGTAAGCAGCACGGGTGGAAATTATTTACAGGAAAAAATAGCGGATGTCACCCTTAGCACGTTGTCCTTTGCTTCCGGGATCCGGGCGCATATTTTCGTGAGTTGGCTGCATCCTTACAAAGAACAACGCTTGGTAGTGGTGGGTGATCGGAAGATGGCGGTTTTCAATGATGTGGAACCGGAAAATAAACTGCTGCTTTATCCGCATCGAATCGAATGGAAAGATCATCTGCCCGTACCCGACAAGAAAGAAGCCGAGAAGGTGGTTTTGGAAAAGAAAGAGCCTTTACGGGAAGAATGTCAACATTTTATCGATTGTGTTGTCCAACGGATTCGGCCCAAAACAGACGGAGAAGAGGCGCTGCAGGTGCTCAAAGTATTACAGGCCTGTCAGGAATCGCTGGAAAATGAGGGTCGAACCGTTCAGATCCGAAAAGAGGTTCGCCCGGAAAACGTTAAGCCCGACCTATTTGTTCATCCTACCGCCATCGTCGATTCGGGTTGCGAGATCGGTCGGGGAACCAAGATCTGGCATTTCTCCCATGTGATCAAGGGCAGTAAAATCGGTCAAAATTGCAATATCGGTCAAAATGTGGTGATCGGTCCGGATGTGATCATCGGCAATAAGGTCAAGATCCAGAACAATGTTTCGGTTTACGATGGGGTCGCTTTAGAAGACGGTGTTTTTTGCGGACCTTCCATGGTATTTACGAATGTTTATAATCCCCGCAGTTATATTCCGCGCAAAGATGAAATCCGTAAAACTTTAGTGAAAGAGGGTGCTTCGCTGGGCGCCAACTGCACGATCGTTTGCGGGCATACGATCGGCCGGTTTGCGTTTGTGGGCGCCGGTTCCGTGGTTATCGACGATGTTCCGGACTATGCCTTGGTGGTGGGCAATCCGGCCGAAATCAAGGGTTGGATGTGTCAATGCGGAGTACGGCTGCATTTTGAGAAGAATAAAGCCATTTGCGATACCTGCGGCTTGAAATATATTCAAGACGGGAAAAATGTCTCCAAAATATAGATAGGGCTTTTAGTTGTTAATAGGTTTTAAACCCTAAATAATTGTGATTTGAATCTGAGTTATTGCGATGCTTCCCGAGCAAAAACAAATTTTTCAAAGCATGTCCGCCGAAGAAAAGCTGAAGTTATCTCTCAGATTGTATTTTTCCGCCCGGCACCTAAAGGAAGTCGGCTTACGAAAAGAACATCCGGAGTGGACGGAAGCGCAGATTCAAAAATATTTAATTGAACTTTTTATGTATGCAAGAACTTAATTTATATGAAATTTTGTTCCTTCAAAATTTCATGAAGTGAAACGATGAAAAAACCCATTCCATACGGCCGGCAAAGCGTCATTCCGGAAGACATCGAAGCCGTGATCGCGGTGCTGCAATCGGATTGGTTGACCATGGGGCCGAAGGTCACCGAATTTGAGGAAGCAGTCGCTGCTCAATGCGGAGCCAAACATTGCATTGCCGTGGCCAACGGCACGGCCGCTCTGCATCTGGCTTGTTTGGCTTTGAAGGTTGGCCCGGGAGATTTAGGCGTAACGAGTCCGATCTCGTTTTTAGCATCCGCGAATTGCATTGTTTATTGCGACGGCCGTCCTGATTTTGTTGATATTGATCCGCAAACCCTTTGTCTTTCGCCCGATGAACTCGAATCCTATTGTAAAACTCAAGCCGTTCCTAAAGTCGTCATTCCGGTCGATTTCGCCGGCGTCCCGGCCGATCTTCCCCGTTTCAGGAAGCTGGCGGATCACTATGGTTTTAAACTGATCGAAGATGCCGCGCACAGCATCGGATCGACTTATGAATATAAAGGGGAGACCTATGCTTGCGGATCCTGCGCCCATACGGATCTGGCGATTTTTTCGTTTCATCCGGTCAAAACCATAACCACCGGCGAGGGCGGCGCCATTCTTACCAATGACGATCATCTGGCGCACAAATTAAGACTGCTTTCCAGTCATGGTATTGAACGAAACCATTCTAACTATAGATTACCGGATCCATCCATTATTGCAGGCTCGGAAAAGCCGGCTTGGTATCATGAGATGCAAATGCTTGGGTACAATTACCGTTTGACCGATATCCATTCCGTACTGGGCCTTTCGCAAATGAAACGACTCGAGCGACATAAAGCAAAGCGGCAACAGATTGTCCGCAATTACAACAAGGCATTCGCGGAAGCGGCGAAAAAAGAGATTTTTATTCTTCCGCCTTGGCCGGAGCATACGGATCCCTGTTATCATTTATATCCATTACGACTCGGACCGGCTTGCGGGGTTAAGAGAAATGATCTTTATCGGCAGCTCAGAGAGCGGAATATTTATACGCAAGTTCACTATATCCCGATTTACCGGCAACCCTTCCATCATGCAAAATGGCATAGGGACCCGGCGCAATTCCCGGAGTCCGAGAAGTATTTTGCGAACTGTTTCAGCCTGCCTCTTTTTCCGGCCATGACCCAAGAGATGTTCGACTATGTCGTCCAAACCCTTTTATCCATTCTTAAATAAAAGTGGCTCAGCCGCGGTACATGAAATCTTGCTCCTGCAAGATTTCATTAGCAAAAAAATATTTTGCAAACTATCTGAGCCTGCCCCTTTTCCCGGCTATGACTCAAGATATGTTCGATTTTGTAACCCAAACCCTTTGGTCTTTTAATAGTTAATAGCGGCGTAGCCGCGTTACATGAAATCTTGTTCCCCAAGATTTCATCAAGTGCAACGGGAGTAAAACGATATGTTCAATAATAAAACCATCTTGATTACGGGCGGTACCGGCTCTTTCGGCAAAAAATGCACTGACATCATCCTGAAACGGTATAAACCCAAAAAGCTGATTATTTTCAGCCGGGATGAATTGAAGCAATTTGAGATGGCGCAGGTCTTCAGCGATCGTGAATTCCCGTGCATGCGTTATTTCATCGGCGATGTCAGAGACGCGGAGCGACTTAAAAGGGCTTTTTACGGCGTCGATTACGTGATTCATGCCGCGGCTCTAAAACAGGTTCCGACTTTGGAGTACAACCCTTTTGAGGCCGTAAAGACTAACATCATAGGGGCCGAGAACATCATCGATGTCGCTATAACGCAGGGAGTCAGGAAAGTCATCGCCTTGAGTACGGATAAGGCGGCCAATCCCATTAATCTTTACGGAGCCACAAAATTATGTTCGGATAAATTATTTATTGCCGGGAATTCATATGTCGGCGACGAGGACAGCTGCTTCAGTGTCGTGCGTTATGGAAATGTCATCGGAAGTCGCGGCAGCGTGATCCCGTTTTTCATGAAACAAAGAAAATCCGGCGTTATTACCGTAACCGATCCCCGCATGACCCGCTTTTGGATCACCTTAGCGCAGGGCGTCGACTTTGTCCTCCAGTGCATCGAGAGGATGGTCGGCGGAGAACTGTTTGTTCCAAAAATTCCAAGCATGCGATTGATGGATTTGGCAAAGGCAATCGGGCCGGAATGCGAGACGGAAGTCATCGGGATACGTCCGGGAGAGAAATTACATGAAGTGATGATCACAAAAGACGATGCGCGTTCCACCGTTGAATTTGAAAATCATTATATCATTAAGCCGCAATTTGCGTTTTTCGAGCGAAGGTTCAGGAACAACCATGGCCAACCGGTATCCGCTGAGTTTGAATATAACTCGAATACAAACAAAGTCTTTTTAACTATTGAACAAATGATCGGCATTCTGGAGAAAGAGTCCCGTTGAATACATCTTTATCGGCGCCATTGTTTATCAGGGCTGATGCTTCGAGCCGGATCGGTACCGGACACGTGATGCGTTGCCTTGCTTTGGCCCAAGCCTGGAAAAAACGGGGCGGCCGGGCGATATTTATCGGAATCATGCCGGAAATTTTTGAGGGACGCCTGGCAGAAGAAGGATTCGCTTTTCATGCATTGCCGGCGCCCCACCCGGACGGGCGTGACCTTGCAATTACTTTAAAAATCATTCAAAATCATCCAAGACCGGTTTCGGCAGAAAATTGCTGGGTCGTGATCGACGGCTATCATTTGGATGCCGTTTTCCAAAACGCGATGCGTAAGGCCGGCTTGCGCGTTTTGGTTGTTGACGATTACGGCCACCAACCCGAATATGCAGCCGATATTCTCCTGAATCAGAACCCGGGTGCCGAAAAGATAAAATATCCGGATCCAAAGTGCCGTTTTCTTCTCGGGACAAAATACGCTCTGCTGCGCAACGAATTATTAGACCAACCCATCACTGTCCGGTTCCGTCAGGGACCCGCTAAAAATATTCTGGTATCCATGGGCGGAGCGGATCCTGAAAACGCTACTCTTAAGATTCTCCATGCGCTGCTTCAAGCAAACTTTGAGCGTGCGGAAATTAAAGTACTCGTCGGACCGACCAACAACCACAGGGATTCCCTCGAACAATTCAGATTGCAACATTCATCCAATTTTAGCCTGATTGACCATGTTCAGAATATGCGACCTTTGTTGGAATGGGCCGACATGGCCGTTTCAGCGGCAGGCAGCACTTGTTTTGAATTTGCGCGTTTCGGCATTCCCATGATCCTGGTAGTCTTAGCCGACAATCAGCGATTAGTGGCTAATTCTTTAGCTGAAAAAAAGGCCGCATTAAATCTGGGTCAGATCGGCGATTTCAACGAAGTCGCCGCCGCGGAAGTTCTTTCAAAGTCGATCCGGGACAGGGGTCTGCTGCGGAATCTCAGTCGCAACAGCAGGGAAATGGTCGACGGCCGCGGGAGATCGCGGGTCAGTGAGGCCATGACGCCCACTGATTTACGGCTGCGCCTTGCTCAAGAAACGGATTGTCAGCTTTTCCTGAGATGGGCTAATGAGCCTTATGTGCGCGCCATGTCATTTTATTCCGAGCTGATTTCGGAACAAACCCATTCTGAATGGTTTCGCGCCAAGCTGGGAAATCGCAATTCCCGCCTTTGGGTGGCTGAGAACGCAGATGGAATTCCAGTTGGACAAATTCGTTTCGATAAAAAAGACCGGAACGCGGTTGTCTCTCTAAGCCTTGATCCCGAATTCCGCGGCCTGGGCCTTGGAGCGCGGTTGATCCGTTTGGGCTGCCGGGACATGTCACGCGATCCCGGAATCTCAGCTTTCATGGCTTTGATCAAAGAAGAAAATATTTCCTCGTATCAAGCTTTTACCAAAGCCGGATTCAAAATAGCAGATCCGTCCTTTCACCATGGAAAAAACGCAGTGGTCATGAAATATTT